>CASFSH010000244.1 GCA_949297205.1 uncultured Bacillota bacterium
AAAAAAGGACTTTTTAATGTGCCGATGGGAGCATATAAAAATCCTCTGATATGTGATGAAAAAAATCTCCGTGCAGTATCGGAGAAACTGCAAAATGTAAAGATTGTATGCGGAGATTATCGAAAGTCTGCTGAATTTATAGACGAGCACACTTTTGTTTATTTCGATCCACCGTACAGACCTTTGACAGAAACCGCAAGTTTTACAGCTTATACAGAAAATCTATTCAATGATGAAGAACAAATTGAACTTGCTGAATTTGTTGAATGTATGCACAAAAAAGGTGCTAAAATTGTTGTAAGTAATTCAGATCCCAAAAACTCTAATACAGAAGATGATTTTTTTGATAGCATCTACTCTGCACATAAAATAAAAAGAGTTGAAGCTACCCGTATGATAAATTGCAACAGCGAATCAAGAGGAAAAATAAAAGAACTTTTAATATCGAATTTTTAAGGAGTTACGAATATGACAAATAGAGATTTTATAACTTGGCTATCAGTTTTTCGTGATAGCATAGCAGATTATGGCTACTATATTGATTTTGAAAAGGTACACAGAAATGTTGAGGGAATAAAAGTAGAGCTTAATATTTTAAACTCCCTTATCGGCTCAAAGAATATTGAAGCTGATTTTGAAGTTTTGCTTGAAAAATATCCCGAAATATTAAAATGTATTCCGTTACTTTTAGCGGTCAGAGCAAATGAAATTTACACTATTGACGGCGATGGAGAATTTACATACGAATTTAAGAAGCCTAATTTGTCTGTCGAACAATATAAGGTGTTTATGCGTAAGACGGGTTTATTTGATTTAATGGCTAATCACATTGTAAATAATCTTGTTGATTATGCTACTGGAGTTGAAACAGGGCTTGACTCCAACGGTCGCAAAAACCGTGGCGGACATCTTATGGAAAATTTAGTTGAAAGCTTTATCCAAAAAGCAGGGTTTATCAAAGACGAAACTTATTTTAAGGAAATGTATATACATCAGATTACAGAAAAATGGGATGTAGATTTATCTGCACTTTCAAATCAAGGAAAAATGGAAAAGCGTTTTGATTTTGTTATCAAAACAGACAATATGATATATGGAATTGAAACGAATTTTTATGGTAGCGGTGGCTCAAAACTGAATGAAACTGCTCGTAGTTACAAAACACTTGCTTTGGAAACCGATACAATAGACGGATTTACATTTGTTTGGTTTACTGACGGAAAAGGTTGGACAAGTGCAAGACACAATCTTGAAGAAACATTTGAAGTTATGGAGCATATCTATAATATTGACGATATGGAAAATGGAATAATTCAAGAGGTTTTTAAGTGATGAAAAAAAAGGAGATTAAAAAGTGGGAGCCTGATGATTTTGAACTTGAAATGACTACACACTGGTCATTCCCCAAGCGTGGTGATTGGGCAACTCACGATGCGAAATGGCGTGGTAATTGGTCACCGTATATTCCGAGGAATATTATATTAAGATATTCACAGGAGGGAGATTTAGTTCTCGACCAATTTGCAGGTGGAGGCACTACTCTTGTTGAAGCAAAACTTTTGAATCGTGATATTATCGGTGTAGATGTGAATGATATTGCTCTTGAACGGTGCAGGGAAAAGACAAACTTTGAATATGAGCCGGCAAAGGGTAAAGTGTATATCAAAAAAGGGGATGCAAGAAATCTTGACTTTGTACCGGATGAAAGCATAGACCTTATATGTACGCATCCGCCATATGCTGATATTATTAAATATAGTGATGGCATTGAGGGGGATTTATCACAATTAAAAGTTAAAGACTTTCTCAAAGAAATGGAAAAGGTTGCGGGGGAAAGTTATCGTGTTCTGAAAAAGGACAAGTTTTGTGCCGTTCTTATGGGTGATACAAGACAAAATGGTTGTATGATTACTATATCTTTTGAAGTAATGAAGATATTTCAAAATGAGGGATTCACCTTAAAGGAATTAATTATAAAAGAACAGCATAATTGCAAAGCAACGGGATATTGGAAAACTAATAGCGTTAAATACAATTTTTTATTGATAGCACATGAGTATTTATTTATATTTAGGAAATAATGTTTTTCCTTGAAAAAAGTTTCACAGTGAAACTTTTCTTCAAAGGCAAATGCACCGCATATTATATTGTATTAAAATTGAGCGTCAGTGCCAAAACGGTTGTTTTTACAGCCGTTTTTTTATTGTTTTATTAATTATATAATAATTTTCAGAATAAAAATAATGAACGGGAATATATTTTACTATCTGAATAATATAATGGAGGATTTATATGAATTATATTTTTGCTTTTATGATAATATTATCTTTGATTACTTCTGTTTTTACAGGAACAATGAATGAAACAATACAAGCCGGAATTGAAGGTGCTGAAAATTCTATTAAAGTTGTACTTTCTTTTGCAGGTATAATGTGTATGTGGTGCGGGTTTCTGAAACTTGCAGAAAAAGGAGGTGCTATGTATTATTTAAGCAGACTGATTTCACCGATCACAAACTTGCTTTTTCCACGATTAAAAAATAATCAAAAAGCAAAGGAATACATAACCGCAAATATAAGTGCAAATCTTCTCGGAGTAGGTAATGCGGCAACTCCTGCCGGCATTGCCGCCATGAATGAGCTTGATAAAATAAATAAAAATCCTGACCGTGCAAGTGATGAAATGAGTATATTTACAGTATTAAACACATCAAGCATCCAGCTTATACCTACCACAATTATTGCTCTAAGAAGTGCCTTCGGTTCATCCGATCCCGGATGTATAATTATTCCTGTATGGATTTGTTCCGGATTATCTCTTATTTGTGCATTAACAATGATGAAAACAATATTATTTTTTAAAGAAAAAAGAAACTCACAAAACATATAAAAACTAACAATAATGCTTATGTATTTTATCTGTTTTCAGAAATGAAAATACTGCATAAACTAAAGTCAATATTAAACAGGTAACAACTTTATGATTTTTACCGCCCCATAACGGCGGAATGGAGGTTATCATGGCTTTTCTTATTCCATCTGTAATTTTGTTAATAATAATATCAGCAATGAAAAATAAAATACCTGTTTATTCAACGTTCTGCGATGGTGTTCAATGGGGTATGAAAACAGTAATCGGAATATTCCCTGTAATTCTTGCAATAACAACTGCGGTTTCAATGATGCGGGCATCCGGGCTTATGAATATCATTACAGAAATTATATCTCCCATTACCGATTTTTTTCATATTCCATCAGAAATTCTGCCTCTTGCTCTTATACGTCCTATCTCCGGAGGCGGTGCACTTGGGATTTTAAGTGATATATTAGAAAAATACAATCCCGATTCCATCACAGGCATAATTGCTTGCATTATAATGGGCTCTACCGAAACCACCTTTTACACATTAATGGTATATTTTAAAAATACAAGGGTAAAATATACCGGACACATAATTCCGGCTGCTGTTTTCGGTGATATTGTCGGCATTATTGCCGGAGTTGCGGCAAGTACGATATTTTTTTAACAATTTTTAAAAAAATTTCTATTATATACTTGAAAAATTTACATTTATAGTATAAAATATATAATTGAAAGAGTTTGGATAAATTTATTTATCCCGGCACAAAAAATCTTATCAGCCCACAGATAAGATTATATTATAAATATACTATTTTGTGGGCAGAAAGGTAACGGAGATACTTATGTTAAACAAAAAAAGTGTAGAAGATATTCAAGTGACCGGAAAAAGAGTCCTTGTAAGATGTGATTTTAACGTTCCTCTGGATGAAAACAGAAATATTACCGACGAAACAAGAATTGACGGTGCATTGCCAACAATCAAATATTTGATTGACAACGGCGCTAAAGTTATTCTTTGTTCACATATGGGTAAGCCTAAGGGTGAACCAAAACCTGAATTATCACTTGCCCCTGTTGCAAAGAGTTTATCAAAGAAATTAGGCAAAGAGGTTATTTTTGCTGCTGATGACAACGTTGTAGGAGAAAATGCAAGAAAGGCAGTTGCAAATATGAAGAACGGAGATGTTGTTCTTCTTGAAAACACAAGATACAGAGCAGAAGAAACAAAGAATGCAGATACCTTTTCACAGGAACTTGCTTCCTTGGCAGACATATTTGTAAATGACGCTTTCGGAACAGCGCACAGAGCACATTGTTCAAATGTCGGTGTAACCAAATATCTCGATACTGCCGTTGCCGGTTATCTTATTCAGAAAGAAATCGAATTTTTGGGCAATGCCGTAAACAATCCTGTAAGACCGTTTGTTGCAATTCTCGGCGGTTCAAAAGTTTCTTCAAAAATTTCTGTTATCAACAACTTGCTGGACAAGGTTGATACCCTGATTATCGGCGGAGGTATGGCTTATACCTTTATGAAAGCATTGGGTGAAGAAGTGGGTGACTCACTTTTAGAAGCTGACTATATCGACTATGCAAAAGAAATGATGGATAAAGCTGAAAAGAAAGGTGTAAAACTTCTTATACCTGTTGATACCGTTGTTGCAAAAGAATTTTCAAATGATGCAGAAAGAAAAACAGTCGGAAGAGGCGGCATAGAAGCAGGTTGGCAAGGTCTTGACATTGGAGAAAAAACAATAGAACTTTACAAAGATGCTGTAAAAGACGCTAAAACAGTTGTATGGAACGGACCTATGGGTGTATTTGAAATGCCTAACTTTGCAAAAGGCACAAATGCAATAGCACAGGCTTTAGCTGAAATTGATGCAACCACAATAATCGGCGGCGGTGACAGTGTTGCTGCTGTAAACCAGGCAGGTCTTGGTGATAAAATGTCACACATCTCAACAGGCGGCGGAGCTTCTCTTGAATTCTTGGAAGGAAAAGACTTACCGGGTATTGCTGCATTAAATGACAAATAATTTTTTAAGTCAGAGCAAGGCTTGATATGCTTGCTTTAACAATCCGCAAAGGCTGTAACCTGTATATTGAAGTTTTACTTCGGTAAAGCATCTTTGCATGGTTATATTAAATAAACAGGATCCCGGCCCGGCAACAGTATAAATGCTGCGGTCGGGTCTTTCGGGATACTGATTATCTTATGAGTATTACCAAAAACATATATATAATTATTTTTACGATAAGATGAAAGGGATAACAATGAAAACCATATTGTTTCAAGGTGATTCCATTACCGATGTAGGACGTAACAGGGACGATATCAATTCTCTCGGCTTTGGATATCCTCTTTTAGTATCTTCGTCACTGGGATTTGATTATCCCGGCGAATACAACTTTATAAACAAAGGTATAAGCGGGAACCGTATTGTAGATGTTTATGCAAGAATAAAAGCGGATATTATCAATTTAAAGCCGGATATAATGAGTATACTTATAGGCGTCAATGATGTTTGGCATGAGTTTGATTTTAAAAACGGCGTTGATTCAGAAAAGTATTTCAAAATATATTCAATGCTAATTGAAGAAATAAAAGCTGAACTGCCTGATATTAAGATAATGATAATGGAACCTTATGTAGGTAACGGAAGTGCCACAGCCGACAAAATTGATATTTTCCGTACAGAAGTTTTTAAAAGAGCTGAAAAAGCAAAAAAAATTGCCGAAAAATATAACTTGACCTTTATACCCCTTCAGAAAAGATTTGATGAGGCATTTCAGTCTGCTTCAGTTGATTATTGGCTTGCAGACGGTGTACATCCTAATTTTAAAGGTCATGAATTAATCAAAAGAGAATGGATTAAGGCTTTTAAGTCGCTATAAATACAAAAGGAGATAATAAAAATGGGTAAATATATAATTGCAGGAAATTGGAAGATGAACAAGCTTCCATCAGAAACATATGATTATATCAAAGAAGTTGAAAAAGCTACCATGGATGCTGAATGTGAAGTTGTATGCTGCACACCTTATGTTTGTCTTTCAGAAGCAGTAAGAGCAGCAAAAGGCACACATGTGAAGATTGGTGCTGAAAATTTACATTTTAAAGACAGCGGTGCATATACGGGTGAAGTAAGTGCCGATATGCTTTGTGATTTAGGCGTTGAATATGTAATAATAGGTCACTCCGAAAGAAGAGAATATTTTGCAGAAACCGATGAAACTGTAAATGCAAAAACAATCAAAGCATTGGAAAAAGGCTTAATTCCGATTGTTTGTGTAGGTGAATCTTTGGAACAAAGACAAGCCGGTATTACAATGGACTTCATAGCTATACAAATTAAAAAAGCATTTGCCGGAATAAGTGCAGAAGATGCAAAAAAAGTTGTTATTGCATATGAGCCTATTTGGGCTATAGGAACAGGAAAAACAGCTACTGCAGATCAGGCAGAAGAGGTATGCAAAGGAATAAGAGAAATTCTTGCAAGTCTTTACTGTGAAAAATGTGCAAAAGAATTTACCATTCAATATGGCGGAAGTATGAATGATCAAAATGCCGCAGAACTTCTTGCAAAGCCAAACATTGACGGCGGGTTAATCGGCGGTGCATCACTGGTTGCCGCAAAATTTGCTCCTATTGTTGATGCTGCAAAATAATAATTTAAACGCATTTAAGGGGCGATTATTCGCCCTTTAATAATGCTTGAATTAAAGGTATTTTATATTTTAGAAAAGGAATGATTACTATGTCAAAGAGCCCAATAGCTTTAATTATTTTAGATGGCTACGGTATGAATGAAACTGTTGAGGGAAATGCGATAAAAGCCGCAAAACAGCCAAATCTTGACAGATATTTTGCCGACTACCCGAATACCATTCTTTATGCAAGCGGCATGAGTGTAGGTCTTCCCGACGGTCAGATGGGAAATTCTGAAGTCGGACATACAAATATCGGTGCGGGACGTGTTGTATATCAGGAATTAACAAGAATAACAAAAGCTATAAACGACAACGAAATATCCGAAAATGAAGTTCTTTAGGCGCAATAGAAAACTGTAAGAAAAATAATTCTGCACTTCATTTTGCAGGTCTTTTATCAGACGGCGGTGTACACTCTCATATTGAACATCTTTTCGGTCTCATTGAATTTGCAAAGAAAAACGGAATAGATAAAATTTATATTCACTGCATTATGGACGGACGTGATGTATCTCCTACCTCCGGTGTTGACTTTATAAGAAGCTTAACAGAAAAGCTTAACGATCTTGGAGTAGGAAAAATAGCAACAATCAGCGGACGTTACTATGCAATGGACAGAGATAACAACTGGAATAGGGTTGAAAAGGCATATAATGCAATGGTTAAAGGCGAGGGACACAAAATTACCGATCCGGTAAAAGCAGTTCTTGAATCTTATGAAACTATAGATGAAAACGGTGCGGCACTTACAGATGAATTTATAATTCCTATGGTTGTATGTGATAATGATAAACCTGTTGCTAAAATTTCAGCAAATGATTCTGTTATTTTCTTTAATTTCAGACCGGACAGAGCAAGAGAAATTACAAGAACACTTGTAGACCCTGAATTTAAAGGTTTTGAAAGAACACTATTCCCTCTTTATTATGTATGTATGACTCAATATGACGCAAGTATGCCTAACGTGCATGTAGCATTTAAACCTCAAAAACTTACAAACACTTTTGGTGAATACATTTCCAAAAAAGGACTAAAACAATTGAGAATTGCAGAAACAGAAAAATATGCCCATGTTACTTTCTTCTTTAACGGCGGTGTTGAAGATGTTTACGAAGGCGAAGACAGAAAACTGATTGCATCTCCAAAGGTTGCAACATATGATATGAAGCCTGAAATGAGCGCATACGAGGTTGCAGATGCGTGTGTTGAACTGATTAATGAAGATAAGTATGACTGCATTATTCTTAATTTTGCCAATTGTGATATGGTTGGACATACAGGTGTATTTGAAGCTGCAGTAAAAGCTGTTGAGGCCGTTGATGAGTGTCTTGGTAAGGTTGTTAACGCTATTATGGCTAAAAACGGCAAAGTATTGATTACTGCCGATCATGGTAATGCAGATTGCCTGATTGACCCTGAGACAAAAGACGTATTTACCGCACACACAACAAATCCTGTTCCTTTTATCTTAATTGGTGCCGGAGATGTTGAATTAAAAAGAGGCAGACTGTGTGATCTTACTCCTACAATGCTTGATTTAATGGGACTTGATAAACCGGCTGAAATGACAGGTGAAAGTCTTATAGTTAAATAACATTTCACATCTTATTGAATAACTACAGCAAAATACTGCAGGAAAAATTACCTGCAGTATTTTTTTACAATGTTTATTTTTAGAAACCTATTGATGCAGCCTCAGTAAGAGCATGCATACTATCTATGCTGTCCCACAGGAATGCTTTTGCTTTTGCATCTCCTGTTTTAGGAGTTACTGAAGTAGAAATTTCCTTTAATGTTCCTGTTGCATCTGTTGTTGTTTCGATATTTTGAATACCTGTTAATTTTCCTGTTTCATCATACAAAGCTATTGCCAATATTACATTTTGTTCTGCATATCCCGTATATTCCACAGTAGCTGTAAGTGCTGTTCCCGGTGTTACTGATGCCGAGTCAAATACCGGAACACAGAAATCAACTCCTGTTTTCTTGCATGAATATGTTCCCTTTAATGTTACATTGTATCCTTCCGAAACATCTGTCTTTCCGCTAACAGTAACGGTCATAGTATGAGCACCGTTACCCAAACCAGTAAATCTGTGCATTGCAACGCTTGGTGAACCATCTACATAATAAGCATTTAAATCTTCTGCAAGAACTGCTCCGTCAACAGATACATCAAATGTTCCGCCGTTTGGCTTTGATTTTGCAATTTCAAGTACAAATTCATCGCCTTCAAACTGAATTTCATATGTTTCATTTAATGATGTGAGAGTCTTATTCAAAGCGGTGTACTCGAAATAATAATCATAGAAATCTGTAACAGGAGTTACTTCGTTGTTTGCTTTCGGTTTAACAAAATATTTTAAAGAATCGCTCGTCAAAAGATTATTTACATATTCACCGTAATATTGTGATCCAAGCTCTGTCGGATGTGTTCCGTCACTTAAATATTTTGTTGTTGTATTCCATTCATTTGCAAATATGCTGTTTGTATTATAAAGGCTTCTCATATAATCTCTTATGCTTATTTCAGGAATACCGTAAGCCTGTGCAATTCTTCCCTGTTCGGATATTGCATATGAGTTTGCATCAAAGTTTAATACTGTTGTATAAACAAAGATTATAACCGGAGGATTCTCAAGCTTGTTAAGATTTCTGACTATTGATTCAATATATGTTGCAGTTTGGCTTTTTGAAGAGTCGTTTACTGCGAACTCAACAAATACAAGGTCAGGATTCTTCGACATTACGTCACGTTCTAATCTCATCCATCCGTATTCCGAACCTGTTCCGCCTATTGCAGAATTATAGCAGGTTGCATTCGGGAACCATTCCTTGATTTGATTTGTAACATGAACTCTCCAGCCCTCTTGCTGTGTAATTGAGCCTCCAAAGAATACAACGCTTAAATCATCCTTACCTTCAAATACAGGAGGCACAACAAATTCTTTTGATGTATCCCATGTTGTTGTAAATGATATTGTTTGATCAATGCCTGTTCCTGTAATATCTCCCGGAATATCCAATGTATATTTTGTATTATAGGCTAACTGCTGCTGAGGTATAATTGTTATTTTATTTTCATTTGTAAATATAACACTTTCAACCTGTGTACCGTTAATATCCTTTAAAATAACACCTTCAGTTGAATCTGCAGTTTTACTTAGAGTAATATTGAATACGTTTCCACTTACCGGTACCAATACGGAATTATCAAGCTTGTATCCCTCACCGTAGGTTACCTGTGCCTTTCCGTAGTCTTCATCCCACAAACGCAGATAATCAACATACGTTTCAGACATCGATGCTGCCAGCAAAGGCAAAGCGTCTATCATATAAATTGATGAAAGATTTTTATTATATACAAAATTGGTTTCCGGAATTGTTGCTATATTTCCGTAATCGTCTGTTATAGTTGCGGAATATTTATTACTGCTGAAATTCATTTTTACAGTAAATGTATAGTAATAATTTTTTTCAAGATCGTAGTTTGCGTATACTTCTCCGCCCTCTACGGCATCATTATGATAGTACAGCTGATTTCCGTTTTTAATATAGAATCTTGCAACAGGTGAGCCTTCGGTTGCATTAGGTGTTATTGAGAAGAAATTCTTATCCAAATCACCGTCAGTCCATTTGAATCGCATCTGCAACATAATATTTTCTTTATTTTCAAGATCTATAGGTTCATCCAACTTAACAGTAAGGTATCTGTAATACCATCTCATACCGGCAACACTCTTTGACATAAAGAGATTGCCATCCACAATATCAGAATTATCTATATGCTGATAATTATCCCCATTTCTTCCGTACAGATATGTATAGTCATCATATCCGTTAAATTCAGCCTGGAATAAATATTTATCTTCGCTCTTTGTTACAAACTTAATTGTATCCCCTGAG
This sequence comes from uncultured Bacillota bacterium, assembly GCA_949297205.1. GTDB lineage: Bacteria > Bacillota > Clostridia > UBA1381 > UBA1381 > RGIG1988. The sequence goes on from CASFSH010000244.1 coordinate 10,483, forward strand.
TATGTATCGGTTTCCGGAATTTCAATTCTGTATTCTGAATAGTAATCCAAACCTTCAAAATGCATATTAACTTGTGTTTTATCCTCTGAAAGTGTTTTTACAACATTTTGTGCATTTGTTGTAATTGCATTCATAGCTTCATTTGTAATTTCTTCAGGGAATGTTAATGTAGCATCAAATTCAAGAGGTACATTTTTGGCATCAGTTAAAGATGTTCCGTCATTATATGTGGCTGCAACATGAGAGAGCATATCATTATCCCACATTCTTGTATATTCTGTATATGTATATCTTCCTCCGTAAAGATGCCTTGGCAATTTAAAGAAATGTATATTGTTAAGATCAGCATTATTCTGGAAGTTTGTTTCAGGTCCTTCATATACATTTCCGTTGTCATCCTTTACAGTTACAGAAAATTTATCTGTAACAAAATTCATTTTAATTCGGAAAGTATACCATGTATCGCTGTACAGTTTATAATCTGATGTAATTGCATTTGTTGTATCATTGTTTCCGTATGCCAAAACACCTTCTCCGGCTTCATTTCTTCTTGTTGCAACATATACTCCTATACCATTGCTGTCTTCCAGCTTAAACATCTGAGAGTCAACTCCCAAGGTGCCGTTAGCAGACTGATCAATTTCAGGTTCAACAATTCTTACTCTTGTTTCCCAATAAATATTTTCTTTATCCGAAACATCAACAGACGGATCCAATATTACACCGAATTTTCCATATGAAGTGTTGTGCGAATATAACACAAGCTGACCATTTGACAACTTATCGGAGAAATTCTGATCGGAAGCAAGGTCATTTATTCCGCCGGATGAATTAAATATTTTCCACAAAGCCTGGCTGTCTTTTCCGTCAAATTCTGCTCTGAATATGTATTTCGGATCATCTGCTGTGTTAAAGGAAATTCTCAGATCTGCATTTGTTCCTATGGACGGTACATCCAAAACATACTGGTTACGCTCTGTGAGACCGGAAATATTTAATGTTACGGTTTTTCCGTCGCTTGATAAGCTTTTTTCAACTATTGCGCCGTTATCAACAGTAATCAAATCCAAATCTGCTTCTTCTATCGGATTTTCAAAGTTTACATAGGCAGTTACACTTGTACCAATATCATTTGCACCTTCCAGATTTTTGCCGTCTTCACCATATGTTGCGGTAACTGCCGGGAGCAAATCTTTATCATATAATCTTAAATAGTCCACATATGTACATGAATTTGTATTGCTTCTTTCGTTATGATCCAAAGATGTAATTTGTGTAATATTTTCATATTCCCATCCAGACGGGAATCCAACAGACAAATCAGCTTCATTTCCATTATCATCTGAAATATTAAAGACAATATTTTTTGTTCCATAATTAATTGTTGCCTTTAAAGTATACCATACATCAGCACTCATCTCATACTCTGATGTGGTTTCATTACCATTCGTGCCTCCATAGCATAATTTTCCATTATTTACAGTTAAAGTAAACAATCCTAATGAATCAGTTTCATCAAAACTTGTTCTTCTTCCATATACTATAAGAATAGGTCTTCTATTTGCAAAATTTTCCTCTGATGACATAAATCTTGTTTCCAGAACAATATTATTCTTTGTTTTGTCTATCTGCAGGGCATCGCTTCCTGTTCCATAGTAAACGCCCCATCTGCCATATCCTGCTGTATTCTGGGTCATTTCAAGATAGCCTTCTTCTGTAAGTCTTCCACTGAAAGGCGATCCAACCTGTACAGTTCCGCCTTGATCAAATCGCTTCCAATTTGTTGTATTGTCATTTCCGTCAAATTCAGCTCTAAACAAATATGCGGGGCTGTCTTGAGTATAGAAGGTAATCCTTTCATTTGCATTTTCGTTTATAACTGGTATATTCAGAACATACTTGCTGCGCGGTGCAAGTCCAGAAAGGTTTAAGGTTACAACTTTTCCATCTTCTGACAAGGATTTAACAGTTTGTACATTATCGATACTAATTAAATCCATATCTGCTTCTTCTATTGCATTTTCAAAAGAAATTTTAACATCAACATCCGGTTCCACATCAGAAGCACCATTTAAATCCTTGTTCTCTTCGCCATATGTTACACTTATGGGTAATAATAAGTCCTTATCATAAATTCTTAAATAATCAATATAAAATTCTCCGTTTAAATCGGTTCTCATCATTGACACATGAACAAGATTCTGATAACTCCATGCCCCTTTATCCACAAATGTGCATTGAAAATCTCCTACATTTCCATTATTGTCATTAATGTAAATATAAACATTTTGATTAAGATAATCTAATTTTAATTCTAAATCATACCATGTATCAGCATTTAACTGATATGAACTTATTGTATTTTGTCCATTCTGTCCGCCATAAGCAAGATAACCGTCTTTTGCAGTCAAAACAAGAAGGGATTGGGCGCTGTTGTCATTTCTAACACCTTTAATTGTCAAAAGCTCATTATTTACAACTTCTGAAGCCTTAAAGCGTGTTGTGACATAAATATTCTGTTTATTGGTGGTATTATATGCATTTTCAACATCACCAAAATAAACGCCCCAGCTTCCATATCCGGAATTATTCTTTTCGCTTTTCAGCCATCCATTTTCCGCATCAACTACACCCGCACTACGGTCAGGCTGATATTCATCGCTTGAATTGAATGCGGCCCATTTTGAAGTATCATCTTGACCGTCGAACTCTGCTTGAAAAATCACAGCATTACCCAGTTCTTGCGAAAATCCTATAACGGGTAAGCATGATATAATCATTGCAACTACAATTGCCGCACTCATTAATCTTTTTCTGATTTGTACCATTTTGTTTTTCCTCCTTAAATATTATTTATTATCAATACCTTGCAGACATTAATTACTTTTTCTGTAAGCGTCGGTATATATTCCGCATGACGCCTTTATATTTTCATATTCTTCAAGCTGTTCTGGTGTAATAGTTTCTGAATTTCCCGATTGTGTAAGGTCACTCATTGCAGTTCCGGCAAAAGTATAAATAGCATCGTCCACATCAATAAAATAATTGTTTGTAACAGTAGTTTCTTCTGCCGTATCTCTTGTTTTATTATTTACATACTTCAAAACATTACCAAAAGAATTCTGCCAAATATCCGATTTCCACGGAACTCCCGGCATTGTACCTCCGCTTTCAGGCACTCCTACAAGGTTTCCTAAAAATACATTTGCGTATGCATTGTAACGACCGTTAATTTCATCCCATGCATTGTACTTCTCACCATTCACCTCAATGGTAAATCCTTTTCCTCTTATTCTTGCACCATACTCTCCGTTTTTGACATAATTACCGCTGAAAGTATTGCACACTCCTCCATGTACAAAAAGAGTTGTAAGTACATTCTCAAAAACGTTGCAATATGCCGTTTGTCCGCTCAGCCTGTCATCCCAATATATAGCTCCCATACCGCTGTTTGAATCATGAAGATAATTATATCGTATTACCGTACCCAAATTGGATAAATCATTGCCTACATATATAAGCCCTGCATCACCTGTACTATCCTTTAAACAGTCATATATATCATTATATTCCAATATATGATTATTTCCCGTATAACTTACAGCGGTATGCGGTGTACCTGTTACTGTATTATATTTTGCTGTAACTCCGCAGCCGTTAAGCACAAATGATGGCTCGTTTGTTCGGTTAATAACTCCGGTGTTATAGAAATAACAATTTTGCAATACACTTCCAGACGAAGTAAGGGTATCTCTGTCACCTCCCCCGAAATTAATACCTCTTCCGCCTATATTATGAAAATCACATGAGGTCACCAAATTGTTATTACCAAAAATATTGACAGCATTTTGCGAATTATTTCTAAACTCACACCCCAATATACTTAAATTATTCACATTCTCCTCTGCATTTATAAAATACCCTTGTGTGTTTTCAAAAATTATGTCTTCTATAATAAGTCCATCTATATTTTTAATTTCAAGCATATTTGTTGATGTTGTATTAAGCTGTATTTCTGCTGACATAAATGAACCGTCTGATACATCACTTTGAGGCGGATAAAAATAAAGTATATTATCCTTGATTACATATTCATTTTCTACATCCAATTCTTGAGGAAGATTGTATATATACCACGGTTTATTACGGGAATTATCCGAAGTTGACTGATTATTTATATAATAACTTAGATAATCAAGAGAAATTACTCCATCGGTAATACTTTTAACCCTTCCTTTTTCCAAATACCACTCATATGCAAAATAACCACGTACCCATGCCTCATCATAATTATCCCAATCTTTTATATCATTTGATTCAAATGTGAAACATTCAGCATTCCATATTGAATTTGCAGTATTACTGTAACCGTCATTAGGATATTTGGCAATGTTATTCATTGCTCCGTTATAATACACTGTCGTGTATATTGGGTCATTGGAATTAGCTGAAATTCCGTAATCTGCCAAGTTTACACTGTATATTTTACCATGTACGCTTTCCGGGAACATATTTAATTGTGCTGTATTTGTTGTTCTTGTAAAGTCAGAACCTTTTAAAGTTAATCCTCCTGAAAAAATTACGTCAGACCCATCAGATTTTAATGTTAGTGAAGAAAGGTTATCAAAGCCCGAAATTTCAACAGGGCTTTGAATTTCATACCTTCCTCCTTTGAAGATAATTGAAATATCTTCACTGTTATATTCATCATTCTCAATAAATTCATTTGCTGTTTGCAGTGCCTTGGTAAGAGTTTTCACCGGAGCATTGAATGTACCGTCATTATTATCATTGCCTGCAGGTGATACATAAACATTTGTATTTATTCCCGGAGTTTCGATATTGACATTTACATTAAGTTTTTCCTCACCTATAATATTTGTGGAATTGAACTTTATCGGAACCGTTTTACCGGCAGGGATATTTCTTGTTATATATGCATTAGCAACATTTTCATTCATTTCGTTCATAACCTGAATAATAATTTCGGCATCCAATGCATTTTCTGTTGCATTTTTAACATCAAGTGATGCATAAAAATAATCATTTATGTAGTTTACATCACTTTGCAAAATTTGTATCCCGTAACCGGTATTAATATTCGTATCGCAAGCTGATTGTGCAAATACCGAAAATGATATACCACTTATATATAATGCAGCTGCGGTAACTGCTGCTGTAATTTTTTTTATCATAACACTCTCCATTTCTTATTTTATAAGGCAAAGGAAAATATGCCGTTGAAATTATGATAGAGGCATATTCCCCTGTTTTGTCCTATTATTTATTGAGCATCTATTACTATCATTGTCCAGATTGTATTTGTATTTGCATGACACAATACTTCATCACCGTTTTTAACATCATCATAAGATATTGTTTCGACACGAACTTTTCCATTCTTTACAGTCATTCTGTAAACCTCTGAACTTGGGTTCATTTTCTGCAGATAGCCGCTTGTTTCATCATATCCTATATAGTTAAAGAAATTATTCTGAAGTTTTCTTGTGAGTTTAACATAAAATGTTCTCTTTTCAAGGTGCACAGCAGTTCCGTCTTTATCATGTACCTCTCCCGACTTCATAGTAACACCGTAATGCCCTACCTTGTCAATATCAAATACTCTGTACATATTTGAAAGTCTTCCCATACCGTCCAGTTCATAATATATAATATCGCCCGGTTTCAGCATCCGGAAAGTTTCTTTAACCTGTTCAGGGGCTTTTTCATTCCACTGTATAGAAACATTCTTTCCTGCCTGGAAACACTCAAGCTCTTTAACCGGCATATCATCCGCATCAAGAACCGTATTTGCACTCAATACAATTGTGGGTTTTTCACCGTTTGCAATTTCAGGCAATGTGGCAGATGAAGCATCTGTACGTTTCCATACAACCACATCTACCGTATTAAGATTCTCATCAATATTATAAAATTCATGCACAAAATTTCTACGAGCAATATTGCTCAACGGGCCTGATACATATGACATTTCAAAATCATTTTCATATATATTAAAAAATATTGTATCTTGGTCCTGATAATACATATTCTGCCAACTATCTGCATAAAAATCATATCCATGATTATAATGTTCTGCAGTATCAAATTTTCCTTCATATCTGAGATCTCCGTCAGGCGTTACTGTATATAGTTCTGACATTTTTCCTGCTTCGTCCAGTACATACATAATAACCTGAGGTTCCCAGTCATTAGTATCAATATCATCTATTTTCAGTTCAGGCATAACTTTCTCAACATCTTTTCTAGAACCGTTGTATTTTATCTTATCATTTGTAAAAAATCTTATAATTTCATTGTCTTCGGTCAGAACTTTAAGCATTCCCGAATCAGGATCTTCATTTTCATCATAGAATCCGCTTATAAAATATCCGTATTTTCTTCCGGTATCTACATCCTTTTCAAAACCGTATACATAATTTGAATCATCAATATAAAATTCTCCCGATGCCCCTACTTTGAACGGATAATTTTCTGATCCCGGAGCAAGCTTATATTCCACGTCGTCTATAACAACTTTTTCCATCTCTCCGTCAGCACCATTAGAAATACTGTTTATTGTGCCTTTAACAGTATTTGAATATCCGTATGTTATGCTATGCTCCCCGTTTGTTCCTATGGTCAATACCATTCCTTTAACAATGCCTGAAGGGTTATTCAATTCCCCATTTATATAGACAACATAATTTTTATATTCATCATCATAAAAATATGTATTATCACTGTTTTTCAGATCGAATACGCTTATACCATCGGTATCTTTTGACGTATAATCAACTACCATAACAATCTGTGCATTAAATATATTCACACATTCATATACGCCGTCACCGTTGTTATCTATAAATGTTACATTTCCTATTTCAGGAACCAAATCATCCTTACTGTAATCAGCTTTTGCCACACCATTAAAAATAACATTTGTATTTTGAGTAAGCTTAATATTTTTTACTCTTCCCGCAGATGTTTCATACACGAAATTATATGCCGAAAATTCATTGGATTCCTCAAGAATATATTCAGGTTCTATAGTTATTGTTGTATTTCTGCTGCTTGGCACAACATAACGGATTTCTCCCATATCCTCATTTTCATCATAATATACATATGCATCAACTTCATATCCCAGATAATCTGCTGCATTACTTTGTCCTACAAGTACCGTTTCACCGTTAAGTTTTACATAGGTATTATCCAGAGTTTTATCATTAACGTCCTCCATCCCTGTAACGCTATTGGCAGTTACCACAGTTCTTGCTTTGATTATTCTGTGAAATTTCCATAAAGCATCTATTTCTTCACTATTTCCGTAACTTAAATTACCGTCAACAATTGATAATTCATAAACTTCACATTCAAGTGCATTTTCAAGTAATTTTGCAAAAATATCGTATGTCAGACTGTTGTCACCGGCTGAAACACCTTTTAATAGGCCTATGGTATTTGCAGTAGCAATATATCCATTAGGATAACCGCCATTCTGAGTTGCCAACAGCTCATATCCCAATGCATTAACAAAAACTTTAATAGCTTCATTTATTGATATTGCTTCATCGGGATAATAATACCCGTCTGTATATCCTATCATGTATCCGAGACTTGCACCGGTATTTATTTCATTAAAATACGGGTGGTCCTCATCTATATCATAAAATCCGCAATCAACATTAACACTTTCGGTATTGACAAAATCAAGTATTGTTCTGATAAATTTTGCTCTTGTCACTTCTGCGTCATATGATATTCCTTCATCAAATGTAACACCAAGATATGTAAGCTTATCTATTCTCTGACTAAAAGCTGCATTTTCCTGTGTGGTTTCTTCCTCATCTGCAATTACACCAACAGGCAGCATTATGGCACACAACAATAAACAAATCAGTTTTCTTAACATGTTCTTATCCTCCTTATCTTATCTTGATAATCTGATACAACATTTGTGCCGTCTGCGCTCTTGTTGCATTTGCATATGGATTAAATTTTCCGTCCATTCCGTTTATTGCACCTTTTTCTATCATGAAATTGACTGCTTCCTGTGCATAATCACTTACTGTATCAAGATCGTCAAGTTCAGGTATATTATCAACTATTATGTCCAGTTCCATGCCTGTCTGTATAACGGCTCTGTATATCATAACTGCCATATCTTCCCTTGTGATATATTGTCCAACACCAAACTCGGTTTCACTTATTCCGTTTATTATGCCGCTGTTATATGCAATTTTCACAAAATCTGCATACCAAGCATCATTGTCAACATCAGTAAATGCAATATCGCCGCTTTGATCCAGAGAAAATGCATTTACTACTAATTTTACAAATTCTTCACGGGTTACATAATCATTCGGTGCAAATTCCGTTTCTGATTTACCGCTTAATATTTTATTATTATATAAGTGTTCAATGGCAATATGTGCCCATGAAACATCTGCAATATCTTCAAATGGAACATTTATATCTGTGGTATCTTCAGGTTTATTCCCAACTGATGGTTTTTGTTCTGTTGTCGGAGCTACCCATCCTGAACTTCCGGCAGGTACTTTTGAGCCGATACTTGATGTACTTCCCGTTCCGGAACCACTTCCCGAACCTGAACCGCTGCCGGAGCCGGAACCGGAATTTTTAACATCATTTATGGCATCTTCTATGTCGTCCGAATTTTTAAATCCTTTATTACCAAGTACTTTTATACATTTTGAGACGTTGCTCACAAAATAGTCATATGCACTGCTGCTTAATCCAAGATATGAATTATAGCTTTTGATTATATTTTCAATATCTGAAGGATCCGCTTCATTTATCATTGCAACACTAACCGCATTATTGAATTTTTCTCTTAAATCCTCCTGAGTAGAAATGCCTTTTATTGCTTCATTCACACTTGCGGTACTCTTAAGTTTAGCGTAATTATCATACATTTCCAAATTTATATATTGATTGTATTCCGAAAGAATTGTATTTGCCGATAATCCATCATAAACCCATGCAACACATACTCCACAGTAAAATGCCTTTGCAATATCATCAAAGCTTTGATAATCTCCTTCCGATTCCATTTCTTTTATCGCAATCAACTTTGCTGTATTTGTTGTAATCTGATCATAATATTTTGTATCCAAATACAGTTTCTTTGAATTGGCTTCAATATAGTCTTTTAGTTTTTCAGGGGTATTTTCAGAATCAAACTTAGACTTTTCGTTTACCTCAGCAATAGTATTTTTTATATCATTCTCTGACATATAATACTTTGTAGAATAGTAATCTTCATCAATACCGTCAGCAGTAATTAGAATACCGTATTCGCCGCTTATTGCATCAGCCGGGAAAGTATAGCTTACAATAGTATCATCTTTTATATCGGAAGTCTTTACATCCACAACATCAAGTACCGTTTCTTCCATTTTGCTTTCATCAACATCTGAATACTTAAATGCAGTTTCAGAAAATGGTTCGGTTGGTTTTAAAATAAATATTTTTACATCCTTGAGTGTTGTTATCTGTCCCTTTATTGTCATGACTCCTGTAGATGAGATAGAAATATCAGATACATTTACATTACCCGATTTTTTCTCAAATACAAATCTGTATTTGATTCCTGTTTCATTGTTTACAAAAACTGCCGTATTATCATTTGTAAGAGCTCCACCCGTAAATGGTTTTACGGCATCTCTTATTTTTTCATAACCGTCTATTGATATATCGGGAATTTCATCTGTAGGAATATCTACATAATACAGTGTTCTGTTTTCGTCAAATTCGCGGTCTAAGGTTCCTCCCGACAGTACAACATCTGCAAATGCTGCCTGATTCATAATCAAAGCAAAAGCAAGACCGATTATTAATAGTTTTTTCTTCATATAAATCCTCCATTCTGTCATCCTTCAGATGGCATAAACGCTATTTTCTACTCTTCAACAGGTTTTATCTTAATAGAACAATCTGCGGCTGTATTGTATATTTCAAAGAATCCCGGTTTTGTTATAGGATTGTCTAAATCCTCATATTCGACAACAGTATTTCCGTTAACTTTCAATGTAACAACAACCGCACCGTCTTCTCTGTCTAATGCAGACATTTCAATTTCGCACCATTCACCGTTCTTAATATATTCATTAGGATACTCAATTAACAGATTTTCGTCTCCCCATTTCTGGAATTCTATTGTATCTTTTTTAATAAGGAACATATACTGCGGATTTCCGCTCCAGGCAACTGCCGTAGCGCTGTTCTGCGCTCTCATTCCGAATGCATACCATGCGGAATCCAATCCGTCCATTAATACATCAAATTTGTACATTTCATGTGTTCCTATCCGTTCAAGAGTTCCCATTGTCGATGCGCCGAGATTTATAAAATTAATTCCTTCTGCTGTAAATGTAACCTGATTAGGGGTGAAACTCCATAAATTTCC
>CASFSH010000245.1 GCA_949297205.1 uncultured Bacillota bacterium
AGCGATAAATATGAAACATTGCATCTGATGGGGCACAAAAGAGTGTGGCCCTACAGATTTGACGCGCAGGAACGTGCCTTGATGGGAGGTATGAGAGGTGTGGCTTTTTCAGCACTCCTTGGTCTTTCGGATTTCAGAAAGGATGCCTTGGCCACTGCGCTTCATGTGTATTATCTACAGCGTAAATATCCTTATGCCGAAATGTCATTGTCCTGTCCAAGATTAAGACCTATTATAAACAATGATAAAATTAATCCTCTTGATGTAGGAGAAAAACAGCTTTGTCAGGTGCTTTGTGCATACAGAATTTTTCTCCCTTTTGCAGGTATAACTGTTTCTTCACGTGAAAGTGCCGATTTCAGAAACGGTATTGTAAGAATTGCGGCAACAAAAGTATCAGCGGGAGTATCTACAGGTATCGGTGACCATGAAAGCAAATATTCGGGAAAGGAGAAAAGCGGTGATGCAGGTGATGAACAATTTGAAATAAGCGACAGCAGGAGTCTTGAAAAAATGTATGAAGATATTCAACAGGAAGGCTTGCAGCCCGTTCTTAACGATTATTTATATGTGTAATATAGTGTGTATAACAAACAGGAATATTTGCCCTGATAACTTTCTTGACAGGATTGAAAATATAGCAAAACAAAACCCGGCGGCAATAGTTTTAAGGGAAAAGGATATGAATGAGAAAGACTATATACAGCTTTGCGAAAAGGTAATGAAAATTTGTGAGAAACATAATGTAAAATGTATTCTGCACAGCTTTTATGATGCGGCTGTTTCCCTAAACTGTACTTCAATACATCTTCCTATACCTGTTCTACAAAAACTTGACAATGAAAAAAAGAGCAGGTTTTCTGAAATAGGTACATCGTGTCATAGTATTGAAGACGCCGTTTTTGCTGAAAAAACAGGATGCAGTTACATAATTGCAGGGCATATTTTTGAAACGGACTGCAAAAAAGGAGTTGCTCCGAGAGGATTGGATTTTCTCCGAAAGGTTTGTGAAAGCGTAAGCATACCGGTATATGCAATAGGTGGAATAAATCATGCAAATTTTCCTCAAATACTTCAAGCCGGAGCAAAGGGGGGCTGTGTTATGAGCGGCCTTATGCGATGCGGTGATATTAAAAAATATATGAGCGATTTTAAAAATGATAATATATGCCGTTAATAGTACGGTAACTATATTATGAAGGGAGAGAACGGAGCTGAACAAAGATAATCTTTTATTATATGCAGTTACAGATAATGGATGGACGGGGAAATATACCCTGCAGCAACAGATAGAAATGGCTCTTGAAGGTGGAGTCGGTTTTTTGCAGCTGAGAGAAAAAAATCTCTGTGAAAAGGATTATATAAAAAAAGCTGTTGAAGTAAAGAAAATATGTGACAGATATAATGTGCCTTTAATAATAAATGATAATGTGAATGTTGCAGTAGAAAGCGGAGCGGCAGGGGTACATGTAGGAGCTGATGATATTCCGGTCAGTGAAATCAGGAAAATGACAGGTGACAAATTGATAATAGGTGCAACGGCAAAAACAGTTGAACAGGCGAAAAAAGCAGAAGCAGAGGGTGCTGATTATCTTGGTGTAGGCGCTGTATTTATCTCCGGAACAAAGAAAAATGCAATAAGAATTACAAAAGAGGATTTAAAAGCTATTACTTCGTCTGTTTCCATACCATGTGTTGCAATAGGCGGAATAACATCGGAGAATGTCACACAGCTTAAGAACAGTGGAATATGCGGTATTGCTGTTGTTTCTGCCATATTCGGGGCAGAAAACATTACATCAGCCTGTAAAATTCTGAAGAAAAAAGCATTGGAGGTTACAAAATATGATTAAAGGCGCTATATTTGATATGGACGGTACACTTCTTGATTCTATGATGATATGGGATTCAATAGTTGAAGAATATATAGAAAGCATAGGATTTACACCCGATCCCGATTTGAGGGTAAAGGTAAACAATATGAGTCTTTTGCAGGCGGCGGAATTTATAAAAGAGGAATTTTCCCTTACATCTTCCGTATCCGATATGATAGCAGATGTTAATAAAATTGCTGAAAGACATTACATAAATGATGTGGCCATAAAGGCAGGGTTAATGAATTTGTTAGACTATCTTGAAAAGAATAATGTGAAAATGTGTATTGCAACTGCCACAGATCAATATCTTGTAAAAAAGATATTGGATAAATGCGGAATTTCTAAATATTTCAGCAATATTTTTACTTGTACCGATGTGGGATATGGAAAAGATAATCCGTACATATACAGAAAAGCATTTGAATCCCTTAATGTACCAAAGGAAAAAACAGTGGTTTTTGAAGATGCATTGTATGCTGTAAAAACCGCCAAAAAAGATGGATTTTTTGTTGCGGCGGTATATGATGAATATGAGAAATATCATAAGGAGGTGGAGGAAACAGCCGATTTTGTCATATCGGATTACAATGATTTAAAGGATTTTTTCAAAGTTATTGAAAACATGTAAAATACAGCGGCAAGTCGGGGGCACCACTTTTTGTCGCTTAACAAAATTAATGCTAAATTTTAGGAGGAATGATTTATGAAAACAGCATTAACAATCGCCGGAAGTGATTCCTGCGGAGGCGCCGGTATTCAGGCAGATATAAAAACAATGATAACCAACGGGGTTTATGCAATGAGTGCGGTTACTGCACTTACTGCCCAGAACACAACCGGTGTGACAAGTATTATGGAGGCTACTCCGAAATTTTTAGAAGAACAGATTGACGCGGTATTTACCGATATTGTTCCGGATGCAACAAAAATAGGAATGGTATCTTCGGGAAGTCTTATTGAAGTAATTGCCGAAAGGCTGTCCTTTTACGGAGCAAAAAATATTATAGCAGATCCCGTAATGGTTTCCACAAGCGGATCAAGACTTATAAATGAGGAAGCAATTTCTGTATTGAAGGAAAAATTGCTGCCGATAGCTTATCTTGTAACGCCAAATATTCCCGAAGCGGAAATTTTATCCGAAACAAAGATACATAATAAGAATGATATGGTAATGGCGGCGGATATTATTAACAGAAAATACGGCTGCAATGTACTTGTTAAGGGAGGGCACAGTATAAGTGACGCTGATGATTTTCTTTTATCTGAAAAAGGACAGCAATGGTTTTACGGAAAAAGAATAAATAATCCCAATACTCATGGAACGGGATGTACACTATCATCTGCAATTGCCGCAAATCTTGCAAAAGGAATGGAAATAGAGGATGCAGTGAGAATGGCTAAGGAATATATTTCAGACGCTTTAGCCTGTATGCTTAACCTGGGAAAGGGAAGCGGACCTATGAACCATGGATTTAATGTAAGTGGAAAATATGCACAGGAGGGTACATCAATATGAGTAGAAAAACTACAGTATTTGAAAATGGATTAATTTGGTTTGGTGCAGCTATTTCAATAGCTGAAATAATAACGGGAACTCTATTTGCACCTTTGGGTTTCGCAAAAGGAATACTTGCAGTTGTGATAGGTCATATAATAGGCTGTACACTAATGTATTTTTCGGGTTATATCGGCGGAAAAACAGGTAAAAGTTCAATGGAAGCCGTTGCCTTGAGTTTTGGGTACAGAGGAAATATTTTGTTTTCTGTATTGAATATTATACAGCTTGTAGGCTGGACCGCTATTATGATTTATGATGGGGCATTGGCTGCGCATAATGCAATCAGTGTCGGAAGTTATGTATGGAGTATAGTAATAGGTGCACTGATTATATTGTGGATTTTAATAGGTGTAAAAAATCTTGGTAAGCTAAATACCGTTTCAATGACATTGTTGTTCTTACTTACCATAGTTTTAAGCTTTATAATATTTAATAACAATGCGGCACAAACAAATATGGGTGAAGCAATGAGCTTTGGTGCGGCTGTTGAGTTGTCGGTAGCAATGCCTCTTTCATGGCTTCCTCTTATCAGCGATTATACAAGAGAGGCGCAAAAACCTGCAAAGGCAAGCTTTGTAAGTGTTATTGTATACGGACTTGCAAGCTGTTGGATGTATATTATAGGAATGGGTGCGGCAATAATGACCGGAACAACAGATATAGCTGATGTT
>CASFSH010000246.1 GCA_949297205.1 uncultured Bacillota bacterium
ATATTTTTACATATTGTATTTTTTTATCCATTATTTTTTAATATTTTAAAAAAACAATAGACAAATGAAATAAAAAGATGTATAATATATAAAATATAATTTATCCCATACGGGAGATAGGAGTTTATATAAATGGACAAAATGGTTAATATACTTACACACCCTTTGATAGCACACAAGCTTACCATCATGAGAGATAAAAATACATCTGTAAAAGATTTCAGAGAATGTGCACATGAAGTAGCATTGTTAATAGGATATGAAGCTACAAAAGATTTAATTCTCTCAGATTATGAAATTGAAACACCAATTACAAAGACAATTGGCAAAACCATAGAGAAACAAGTTGCTCTTATTCCTATATTAAGAGCCGGCCTCGGCATGGTTGATGCAATGATGGATTTAATTCCTGCAGCCAAAATCGGACATATTGGTTTATACAGAAACGAAGAAACCTTAGAACCGGTTGAATATTACTGCAAACTACCAACTGATATAGCACAAAGACAAGTTCTTGTGTTGGATCCTATGCTTGCTACCGGAGGCAGCGCTGTTGCGGCAATTAATTTCATTAAAAAACGTAATGCAAAAAATATAAAATTCTGTTGTATTATAGCAGCACCTGAAGGAATTAAGGTTTTGCGCGAAGCTCATCCGGATGTTGAAATCTTCTGTGGGGCCTTGGATGAAAAGCTGAATGAAAACGGATATATAGTTCCCGGCCTTGGTGACGCAGGTGACAGACTTTTTGGTACTCTGTAATTTTAACACGTCTTTTATATGTATTTTATAATAATTAAAAGGAGTTAAAAAGTATGACAATACTAAAAATTGATTTGACGAAAACCGAGGGAAAGATAAAGCCAATGAATGCCGTAAATAATGGTCCTATTGGCGGCAAAACACGAAACAACGGAAATTTTCAGCTTTATAAAGAAGCCGAAATCCCTTATGCAAGAAACCATGATGCAGCATTCTGTGCCGATTATGGCAGTGAATTTTCCGTGGATATTCACAATATTTTCCGCAATTTTGATGCCGACGAAAATGACCCTTCTTCATATATATTTACGGCTACCGATGAATATGTTAAGACGACTGCTGATGCAGGAACAGAGACATTTTACCGGCTTGGTTCTAAAATTGAGCACGGTTTTAAATTTGGAACTTATCCGCCAAAGGATTTTGCAAAGTGGGCAAGGATTTGTGAACATATTATCCGCCATTACAATGAAGGATGGGCAGACGGATTTACATACAACATAAAATATTGGGAAATTTGGAATGAGCCTGATTGCCAAAATGCAGATGGATCATTTCCATGCTGGCAGGGTACGGAAGAACAATTTATCGATTTGTACGAAATTACGGCGAAACATTTAAAAAAGTGTTTTCCGAATTTAAAAATTGGAGGTCCTGCATTTTGCGGTCCGTGGAGAAATGATTTTAAACGCGGTTTTCTTAAAGCGGTAAAGGAAAGAGAAATACCATTGGATTTTTATTCGTATCATTGTTATGCGAAAGAGCCAATCGGAATTGGCGAAGCGGTGATTGAGGCTGAAAATGCACTTTCGGAATATGGTCTGGATGGTACTTTTACAATACTTGATGAGTGGAATTATGTAAAAGGCTGGTTAGGCGATGATTGGAGATACACACTTATTCAGGAAAAAGGCATCAAAGGAGCTGCATTTATTGCCGGAACTATGAGTATTTGCCAAAACACAAGTCTTGGAATGCTCATGTACTACGATGCACGTCCATGCGGAATGAACGGGTTGTTTAACGCATATACATACGAACCGCTTAAGGGATATTATTCTTTCCTTATGTTCCGTGAATTGAGAAGGCTCGGTATTCATATTCCGACAGAAAGATATGTTGACGATATTTACAGCTGTGCCGCAACAGATGGAAGTAACAGTGCAATAATGCTTACCCATTTCAACGATGATGATAACACACCGGCAAAAGAGGTAAAGCTTGAAATTGCAGGTAATATGAATAATGCTAAGCTTGAATATTATTTGCTTGATGAAACACACAATCTTGAGCTTGTGAGAGAAGAAGTTGTCACGGCTGAGAGATTTGCGTCTTATCTCAAAATGGATAATTATACAAATATCCTTATAAAGATAAAACCCATGCAATAGGGTTGAGAATGGAAGAACAATAATAATGAGTACATTAAAAAATATTTATAATACAAAAGAATACAAGCGTTCAAGAACTGCATATGCACTACAGTGTACATTTGAATACTTTGTGATGTTGTTAGTTGCGGATGCATTTTTGGCAAACCTGCTGACAAATATGGGGATAAGCGACGCATTGACCGGCATAATCTCATCCTTTATCTCATTTGCATTTTTGTTTCAGCTTATGTCAATATTTTTGGTAACCAAAATCAAAAATACAAAAAAGACAGTGATAATTCTGAATTGTCTGAGTCAATTTCTATTTATGACGATGTATCTTGTGCCTTTTATGCCCTTTTCAAAAGGCATAAAAACCGCATTGGTAATATGCGCAATACTATTTGCTTACATATCTAATTATACTGTAAGCGGTGTTTTGTTTAAATGGGCAAATTCGTTTGTCGCACCGACAAAACGTGCCGAGTATTCCGCCGGAAAGGAAATGGTATCGCTGCTATCAGGGATAGTCTTTACTCTTATCATAGGGCATATTATCGACAGATACAACGATGTAGGAAATGTCGAAGGCGGATTTTTATTCATAGCTGCGGCTATGTTGATATTGAATATATGTAATTTTATCAGCCTAATGTTGATAAAAAAGGACAGCATTGTAATGGAGGAGGAACAAACAGAGGATACACCGTCATTTTCCGAGGTGATAAAAAATACACTCGGCAATAAAAGTTTTGTAAGTGTTGTGATAATGACAGTGATGTGGTATGCAGCAAGGTATATGACACTTGGCTTTTTGGGAACATTTAAGACAAAGGATCTTTTAATAAGTGTTGGTATGGTTCAGGTGATTAATATTGCCGGACAGCTTGCACGGTTTGCAATTTCAAAACCTTTCGGGCGATTTTCGGATAAAACATCATTTGCAACAGGTATAAGATGGGCTTTTATAATTGAAGCGGCTGCATATCTGGCGTGTATGTTTACAACCACAAAAACATGGTGGCTTATTATAATATATACAGTACTGTATAATGTAAGTATGGCAGGCTCAAATCAAAATTCGTTCAATATAGTTTATAGCTATGTTGATAGCAAATATATAGTCCAAGCAATGGCGATTAAAAACAGTATCGGAGGAATATGCGGATTTTTGGTATCACTTTTGGGCGGAAAGATTCTTGCAGCAGTGCAGAATAACGGTAACAGCTTATTCGGACTGCACATTTACGGGCAGCAGTTCTTATCGGCCATATCACTTGTAATTCTTGCAACGACAGTGGCATATGTGCATTTTGTAATAGAAAAGCAGAAAGTTAAAATTCGGTAGTGTAAAGTAAAAATGAAAGAATGGCATAACAAATTTACAGAATATCGCAGATTTTCGCCTGAAAGCTTGTAAATGCTCGTCTGTGATTAGTCAAGGGTAAAAATGAACGTGCTAACGCACGCCCTATGACAAATCACAGAGCAACCATTTTAGTATTAGCTAAGCGAAAATCAGGATACAAGTAACAAAGAATTTTGTTGTCGCTTAGAATATTTCAACCCGGCAACTTGAGCAGGTGTAAGATTAGATAAGGAACTATGAGGTCTGATGAAATTGAAAAAGAATACAAACATCATAATCATAGAATTAGCGCTTTCAAAAGAGTTAAAGCCGTATCTTGTCTTGTACCAATATTTAAACTGCTTGTTAAAGGCTTCGATAACATTGTTGGAGATGTCATCTTTGAAGCTGGCAACTCTGATGTGAGGTACACCAAAGATAGCCTTTGTCGGTACTTTGTAAACTGAATAACGATCAGTAACAATAGCATTAGGTTTACCGTGCTGTTTTACACTATCAAACAAGCTAAAGGCTTGTGGAGAATCTCTGTGTGGTGATAGGTGGAACCCCAAAACAAACCTTGTTTCACTATCAATAATAAACCAGATGTAATACTTTTTACCTAAGATTTTGACAACAGTTTCGTCAGCGTGCCACTCATCGGAGTCAAAGTTCATTAATGGCATAAGAGTGAGCATTTTAGAGTGAAAAATGGGGGCAAACTTTTTACACCAGTCACTAATAGTAACGTGAGATACTTTGATATTGTATAGGATTTCAAGCATTGTAGTAATCTTGCGAAAAGATGTACCACCTATGTAGAACAGGGTGAGAGCAGTAATGACTAGGTGTAAGCTGTGTCTCATACGTTTGAAGTTATACTTACCGATAATGTTTGACATAGACGGAGGCAACTTCACGGTGGACTTAGCTTGAAAGAAAGAATGATTGCACTTCTTGTCAGAACAACGGTAATTTGAATAATCATCATAGTCGTGATGAAGAAAAGCAGACTTGTCGCAAACAGGGCAAGAAGGATATTTGCGAGGATTAACCTTTTTGGTGGAATCGGGAGCAAATTGATGTTTACAAATAGGGCATTGATATTTTTGATTGCCAAATCTGTCTTTGCCATATTTATAAAGTTTTTTGGAGTTGCATCTTGGGCAACAATTTGGTATAATTTTATCCATGAGATCTTGATCTCCTTTCTCTGATTTTCAGGGAGGTATAGGTTTTAGTGGTAAAACTATTATACCATAAGGAGTTCAAGGTCTCAACTTTCATTTAACTTAACAAAATGAATTAAAATTTTAGGAGGTTTTTTTATGAAACTTAAAAATATTGTTTTGTCATGTTTATTATGTGTAACAACACTGATACCTGCATCACCGGTATCTGCGAGAGAAAACGTATATGATGTACCTACACTTTGCTATGAAATGACAATCCCAAGCGGTTATTACGCAATGGATGAAACATCTGAAATTGACGATGGTCAGATTGCTGCAATTGTAGGAGCACCCGGTGCAAACTTTGTACCTTTGCTTAAAAACAAAATTATTCTCATTGATTCAGGTACATATACAGCGCAAAATGAACTTTTATTAGTTGTTGCTCAAAGTGACTTTACTAAAAGAGTACAAAATTTCTATAATAAATCAGAAGAATATCTGACTCAGGAATGGTTCCTTGCTCTTGGCGACAAAAAATACTATGACTTCGAATTTTATCCAACAGATGAAGCATTTTTTGTTCATACAAGATCAGACTATAACGGAGATATGTTTGAAAATTATATAACTGTGAAAAACGGATTATACTATATGTTATCTGCAAGAATAAGCGGTAATTATGATGCAGCATCAAGTGTTCCTGTTTTAAAAACTATTGTAGATTCCATCCACTTCACATCACATGATACCATAGTTCGTTTAAACGGTACAGGCATTGATTTTACACAGCGTCCTATGATGTACAACAACAGAACAATGGTTCCGTTAAGAGCTATATTTGAAGCTATGGGTGCAACAGTTAACTGGGATGATGCAACAAAAACAGTAACAGCAGAAAAAGGCGATACAAAAATATCACTTACAATAAACAGCAATATTCTTTACAAAAACGGCGAAGAAATTCAGCTTGATGCCTCTGCCATACTTTATAACAGCACAACACTTGTTCCTGTAAGAGCCGTTGCCGAAGCTTTCGGTGCACAGGTTTCATGGAATGAAAATGCACGTATTGTTGATATTACTTATTGATTATAAAATAGACACTATTTGTCTATATTTTATTAAATTGATTAAGAAAAATTTTGTAATATGCAGCTGCTTTTAGGCAACTGCATATTTTTGTATACGAAATATGCGCTCCCGCTTTTAAACGGAAACGCATTATTAACAAATATAACATTTATTAAATTATAACTCTATAAAATACGGACATATATCCTCGTATATTCCATTCTTCATTCTGAAACCTTTAGGAATTGTCCCCAACTGTTTAAATCCCAATCTTTCATACAGATGCCTTGCATGTATATTTGTTGCTACTACAGCATTAAACTGTAATACTCCGAATCCAATTTCCTTCGCTTGTTTTATACAATCTGACACAAGCTTTTCACCTATATGCTTTCCCCTCTCTGAAGAAGCAACTGCATAACTTGCATTGCATAAATGACCACATCTCCCTACATTATTGGGGTGTAAAATATACATTCCCACCACCCTATTATTATCATTTACAGCTACACCACAATAACTCTGTTCTGAAAAAAATTTTTTTCCGCTGATATGATTAAGACATTCCTCTTGCGGAAACGCAATTCCTTCTTCAACAATTTCATTCCATATAGATATCATTTCATTAATGTCACTATCTGTATATTTTCTTACAGTGATATTCTCATTCATAAAAACCTCATCCTTTCAGCTTTTAACATCACGTTCTATTATATCATACATATATCATAAAATCAATATTTAAAACATTTTTTACAAATCAAAATCGTATGTAAGTTTACTATATACTATTTCGCAAAATTTCTATTTACTATATGTACTTGCATATAATTTTTATAAGTTCTTCATATTTTATATAAAAAAACTGTAATATCAGTAATAAACCAACATTACAGTTTTTTATAGCGTATATCCTATATCAAAATAATAATTTTACCTTAAGTTATATTATCAAAAATCTTAATTTTTAAACCATTTATTTGTCTAATGGTTTCATGGTGGGGAAAAGTATAGTATCATTTTTGACATCAACCAATACCACAATATATAGTGTTTTATAAAGGTTTTAACACCTATATATAGTTTTTTCTCTTTCTATTGATTTGTTAAATTTCTTAAAACTTCTTATATTTTCTTAAATAAAACACTTCATTTTTTGCAAATTTTTTAGTAAATTTAGTAAAGTTAGCAAATCTTTATTTTACCCTCTAATTTTGCGAATGACTCTTTCTTTTTATCACGGGTAGCCTCATTATATATATCCATAGTTGTTGTTATATCAGAGTGACCCATAATCTCTTGGATGACTTTAATATTTGTTTCATTTTCACACATTCGAGTA
>CASFSH010000247.1 GCA_949297205.1 uncultured Bacillota bacterium
TCACAAAGAATTACAATTATTCCTGGTTAATAATTATCAGTTCCCAGGGTTCTCCGGCATATTGATAGGTGAGCACTCTTGAACAATCATTTCCATAAACCTGATATGATTTTATATCATCAAGCGATCCTGATTTACATGTTATGTTTTTCCCTGAATACGTTACACATAATGTTCTTTTAAATATTTTATGATAATCCTGAATATATACACCGGTATAATTCCCTGTTTCATCATCTTCTCTTATTGCCGGTAATCCGCTCTCGGAATAAGTCATCTGAGTAATATCCTGTGTTGTAACTTTAAATAATTCATTAGTCTTGCTATAAACATATCCAAGCATATAGCGCTGTGCATTCGGAAGTTTGTATTCATATCCGCTGCTCTGTTCTGTATTTCCGTTGACACCAAACGGATTTCCTCCCATTAAAGAAGGAATACCTCCGGAATCAATATTTAACATATTATTTTCATAATCAACAACTGTATTACTTATAAAATATTTTTCTTTTCTTTCAGGGAAATATCCGCTTCTGCCTTCGGGATTGTATGGATTTGGTGCACTGGCATCATAAATTAAATGGACTATGGTCATATATTGAGGATTTCTTACATTTGTAGAATCACAACGGATTATGTCCCCTACTTCAACAGTGCCGGTCTTATTGCTTCCAAGTATCATGGCAACATCAAATATTGAACAAGAGTTTCCGTTTTCATCAGTCTGATCATATTCACCGTAATAAGTTACCGTTGCGCCTGCACTTGTTACGCATGTAACCTCCTTAATTGGTTCATCATCATCATTGATTGTTTCATTTATATTTGTAACTACCGATAAAAACTGTGATTCACAATTTATCGACTGTTCTTTTTTAGACATATTAAGTATCATAACCTGTGCAACAGGAGAGTCCTTAACAGTTGTATATGCCGAAAATTTATATCCCTGCCAATCTGCAAATGCATAATTTGCAGTCACTTTTACATCATACCCGTCTTCATTTGCAATATCGTCAGGTACGTTAAACATTATAGTTTTTGAATTGGTAAAAACCTGACCGCTGAATGATGACGTATGTTTATCATATATCAATCCGACTTCACTTTTTCTTATAAGATGATTTCTGTTTTCATTACTGCCGCTTTGTTTCAGAAGCGGTACTTCAATTCTGTCAACCATTCCCTCTGTATTTGTGTGATATTTTATGTATCCATTTTCAATATTTGCCCCAACAGCGGCATCATTTATCTTGGCATATTCCCCATTCTCATCTTCAAATTTTACTTTATCACTAAGAACAAGATTTTTAAACTCACCGTCAGGATTAAAAACTCTTATAAAATATGCGTCATCCTCTTCACTCAGAAATGTTCTCAGCAAAATCGCATCAGTCCATCCGGCTTCTATTGTTTCAACTACTTCTCCCAAAGTGGCCCATGCTATTCTGCCCGCCATGTCCAAATACGCTGTAACTTCATCGTTAAGATTCATTACAGGCTTATTTGACGCATTTAAAAAATCACGTGACAATTCATATAAATTACTGTCAATTTCCAGTTCAGTGTTATCAGAAAGAATCCCGCTTATAGTTCCTGTAATTTTTTCTTCAGTTATATATGCACTAAAGAATCCTTGTTCATTTATTGCATATGTCAGAACAGAAGATTTTTTTATATCATTAAATGTAATACTCTCTCCCTGTGAATCATATATTAATGATTTATATAAATCTGCGTCAAGATTAAATGATCCTCCATTTTCATATGCCGTATATATTTTTCTGTCTTCATAGTTAATATCCGTTACAAAAGCTGTTTTATAATCCCATATTATGATAACCCCATCCTCAGAATTATTGTTTACTACTGTTATACTGCCGTTTTCAATTTCGGAGACATTATCATATGATGAAACCGCTATACCATTATATATGACCGGAAGTCCAACATCAAAAGATTTTATCTTTTCTTTTGATTCTGTATTATAATATATTTTACCCCTTTCTATTCTAAGTCCGTCTTGTGCATAATAGGTTTCACTTTTATCGTTTTTAAATGCAGCCAAATATTCTATTACTTTATCATCATTACTGTCTTCACTAAAATATCCTTCCGCCCTTCTGCCTATCAATCTCCATGCTTCCCGGCAGTTTTCCGACAGTTCATACACTTCTTCATCAATTCTTATCTGATTATCCATCAATGAGCTTTTTGAATATAAATTTGTAAGATTGTTTTCTGTAACAATGCCTTCAATAGGGTAAAGATTAAATACTTCGGTAAGCACGGTCCGGTCATCTGTTGAAATATAATTGTCTTTATCATCTGTTCCGGCTATTTTGTATGCAACCTCAACGTCAAAAGAATTGTAAATTAAATCAGAAGCTTCTGATGCAGTAAGCTGCTGTCCCACCTTAAATTTAACATTTTTTATCATACCCAGCTTACTTGCTGTTGCTATATATCCATAAGGATAACCGCCGTTCTGTTTTGCAACATCACCATACCCCGCAACATTAATCAAAATAGTAATACATTCTTCATATGTTATTCCGTCATCAGGTCTGAACAGATTCCCGGTTTCTCCGTTTATATACCCTCTATTATACATCTGATTAATTATATTAAAATATTCATTATCTACTTTAACATCTTCAAACACATAATTTTCATTAATATCCGTTTTTAAACCTATTTCTTCCTCTTCATCCGCAAAATATGTTTTGCTCCATTCCATTGAGGCATCAGCATCATTCATGCCGGCCATATAATAAATTATCTCTGCAAATCCGGCTCTTGTAATTACCGTATCCGCATCATATATTTTATTTTCCATTCCGAGAGTTTTTACAATATTATATCCACTGATTTTTTCAGGTTCATTGTCTATTGCAAAGGCAGGAATATTTAAAATCAACATTGAAAATATCAAAACCGTCAATATACTTTTTTTCATATGCTTCTTTTCTCCCTTCGTTAAGACTTGATAATTCCATAAATCATAACAGCAGCTTCCGCTCTTGTGGCAGGATTTTTAGCCATAAATCTGTTATCGCCCATACCTTTTATAACACCGGCTGCTGCCAGTTTATATACTCCTTCTTTCGCATAATCGGATATATCCGCATCATCTTCAAATTTTTCTGCACTTTCTGCAAAATAATCCGGATATTTTTCTTTAGCAGCCCTGTAAATTATTGTGGCACATTCCTCACGGTTTATCTTTTTTCCGATTCCAAAACTTCCGTCATTGTATCCGTTAATTATTCCGCTGTCTTCTGCGGCACTAAGATAAGGAGAATA
>CASFSH010000248.1 GCA_949297205.1 uncultured Bacillota bacterium
AGAAATCAACAGATAAAATCAGTTTTAACGCTATAGAAAAGTCCGGGATTAATTTTACTCTTACCGACTCGGATGAAACAGAACTGTTTAACGCTTTACTAAGTCTAAAAACTGATAAGGCGCTTAAAATAATCGAAAAAATAGAGACAGATAACGCTAATATCAATATCCGATCCCGTAAACAGCTATACACACAGATATTAAATACCATATTCCGAGCTATGAGAGTTAAAAAAATCAAGCTTGACGAAAGCAAGATTGATTTTGAAATATTTAACGATGTTTTGTCAAAATCTATAGAAGATGTTAAAAATGAAATCTTATTGATCCTGGAAAAAATCAAAAATGAATCTTCAGGTTCCGAACCAAAAGATCTCGCCCTTGCAATAATTCAGTATACAGAAGAAAATTGTTGTAATCCGAATTTATCGTTAGATCATATAGCTACAACATTTAACACCAATCCTTCGTATGTTTCTTCTGTAGTAAGTTCAACACTGAAAATCGGATTTCATGAATATCTTACCAATTTGCGAATCGCCGAAGCAAAGCGGCTTCTGGCTCAAACATCAAAAAATGTTCAGGAAATTTATACACAATGCGGTTTTCAAAGCCAACAAACGTTTTACAGAACATTTAAAAATTCAACCGGTATGACGCCAAATTCATACCGAAAACTTACAAATAAAAAATAAGGAGAACTATCATGGATTTACGACTTAAAGAAAATTTATTTTTTAAACAGCAAAACTACATTGCACCTTTTTTATGGCTTCACGGTGAAGAAAAAGAATTAATATCAAAAGAACTGAAACACATATATGACTGCGGAATACGTTCCGTATGCCTTGAATCCCGTACTCATGAAGACTTTTGCCGTGAGGGTTGGTGGAAGGACGTAAAGTTCATATTTGAAGAATGCCGAAAGCTTGATATGCAGGTTTGGATACTGGATGATAAGCATTTTCCTTCAGGATACGCAAACGGAATTTTTGAGAATGATGAACATAAAGATATGCGTGCATTCGGAATTACTGAAAAACATATTGATATCTGCGGTCCGGCTGACAATTGCTCTGCAATGGCAAAATGCTGGTTAGAAAATGATGAAGACGAAATAGTTGCAATAGTTGCACTTCGCCATATAGAAAATTCAAAGCTGTACGATAATGCTATTGACATTACTGACGGACTTGAAAATGATATGGTGTATTTTTCTCTGCCGGAGGGTACTTGGAGAATTGTTTTCTTAATTAAAACCAGAAGCGGTATTGGTGATTACTCGATTAATTTTTGCGACAAATTAAATCCATCAGCAACCGACGCATTTATTAAAGAGGTATATGAACCGCACTTTGCGCATTTTAAAGAGTATTTCGGTAATACTTTTTTAGGCTTCTTTTCAGATGAGCCCGGTTTTGCAAACAACTCAAAAAATGAATTTATGACTCCGATTGGCATACCGTATTCGCACTATCCATGGCGTGAAAATGTAAGAACAAAGCTTTGCGAAAAATACTCCGATAAAACAAACACCATACTTCCGGCTCTTTGGTTTGATTTTGAAAGTTCCGATCAAGCCAATATTCGTGAATACTATATGGATATTATTACCGAAGAATATAAAAATAATTTTTGCAACAAGCTTGCCGATTGGTGCCATATACACGGCATAAAATACATAGGTCATATTATTGAAGACAACAATGCACATTATATGACAGGCGCATCTGCCGGTCACTATTATCGTGCTTTAGATGGTCAGGATATGTCCGGCATTGATGTAGTACTTCACCAAATAGTTCCGGGGCTTACAGAGTGTTCTAACGCCGGATATGTGTGCTATGAGCATATGAACAACAACTTTTTCCATTATTATCTCGGAAAGCTTGCGTCTTCCATGGCTCATATCGATCCGAAGAAACAAGGCAGAGCAATGTGTGAAATATTCGGCGCATACGGCTGGGCGGAAGGAACCAAAATAATGAAATATCT
>CASFSH010000249.1 GCA_949297205.1 uncultured Bacillota bacterium
TTATCTCCTGCTTATTTCGGTTCTTTTTTTAAACAGAAAACAGGAGAAAATTTTAATAATTATATTAATAAACTCAAAATTGAAAAAGCAAAAAAATTAATTGAACAGGACAGTAATAAAATATCCAATATATGCTATGAACTGGGATATAACAGTCCGAGATATTTTTATAAAATGTTTAAACAATATACCGGTCTGACACCGGCACAGTATAAAAAAAATCTGTAATAGGCATATACAACGAAACGAGGCATGATTAATATGAGCAACAAACTTGTATCCTCAATGAAAAGTTATGTAAAAAGCGGTATATTTATAAAGCACATGAAGCGATATACCCTTTTTTTCATAATGCCTTTATTAATAACATATGTAATAATATACGCTTCATATCTTGTTTTTTCCAATCGTGAAATGACATCGCGTTTAAATTCGGAATTTGCTCAAATTTCACTTAATTCCAACAACATAATTGATAATGTATACAATCAATATGTACAGTATTCTTCCAATAAAAATATACAATATCTGCTTACGCTCCCGGCAAATGAATTGTATGGTTACAAAAATAATTTTAATTTGCAAAGCATACAATCCTTATTTCAGGCCTCAGCATATTCCACAAGTTATATTTACGAAATAAGCTTATACAGCATTACCGGAGAATATGTAGTATCTTCTCTGAATAACAATACCATAAGCACCTTTGCACAGACAAATTGGTATAAACAATTTGACCCAAATAATCCTTCCCCATACATAACATATGATTACTATAATGCAAATCCATTAATACTCGTATGTTTTCCGCTAAACAATCTATACTCAAATGATATAGTCGGTCTTTTGATTTTCAGTATACATTATGAAGAGATAAATAACCTGGTTGTACCATCCTCAACTGATTTATCAACCGTTACACTTCTGAACAATGAAAACAAAATATTATATTCCTCCGATATATCTCAACTGGGAAAACAATATACATATAAAATACCATCTCATGATACCGATTCTTCATACATACAAAAAGGAGGAATTGCATATCTGTATAAATATACCGATTATCCGGAATTTTTGCTGATTTTTGAGAACGATATTTCATACAGAAATTATACAATTATACTGTTTACGGGTTTAATGATTTTTCTCGTACTTTTAACATTATTCTTACCTATGACCATTTCAGCAAATTATTCAAAAAATTTCTATGATTCTATTACTGACCTATCCACTCAGCTTCTTCTTTCCAATTCGGAATGGGCTGAAAATGAAGCTGAATATATAATAAATAATATTGATAATATTATGTTAAAAGAAAAAAATATTGAACATGAATTTGCAAAGAATATTTTACAACTACGTAAAGCACAGACTGTTGCCTTACAAACACAGCTAAATCCTCACTTTATATATAATACACTGAATGCCATTGGCTTGTCAGTAAACAATACAAAAATAAGATCGGATTTACTTATTAAAAATTTCTCCGATATATTAGGATATTCATTAAACACAAAAGAAATACTCGCTTATGTCTCAGATGAAATAAAATACACAAAACAATATATTGAAATTGAAGAAACAAAATATATGCAGAAATTTAATACCCATTTTGATATTCCTGAAAATGTCTGCAACCTAAAAACCGTAAAATTTATTCTTCAGCCTATTGTTGAAAATACTCTTCGTCACGGTTTTAAACACAAATCGGATGACAATTTTTCACTAAAGGTATGTGCTATACTTTCAGATAATATTCTTGAATTTATAGTTAAAGATACCGGTTATGGTATTGAAGATGAAAAATTAAAAGAAATTCAGGACAATCTTAACAGCGAAAAATTTCCCGAAACAAAAAATATCGGTATTTATAACGTACATCTCAGGATAAGATTGATTTTCGGAAATAAGTACGGGGTTACCATTGATTCCAAAAAAAATTCCGGTACAACCGTAAAAATAAAACTTCCTGTTGTCAATGAGGAAGAAATACGCTGAATATAGCGATTTTGCCAATATTTTAATAATTTGTATCGTATTTTCATATACATCTTAAAAAAAAACATTTATTTTTTGTTTATAAAATATATTGAAAAAAAAGCGGTTTGGATGTATAATAACAATGCAGTATAACATAAATATATCAATATTATCTGCAAAAACTATATTTTCGTTTCAAACCAATAAATATATTTCGTGGTTTGTCAAATCAAAGGAGGAAAAAACATGAATAAATATTCAGGTACAAAAACAGAAAAAAATCTTGAAGCAGCTTTTGCCGGTGAATCACAAGCACGCAATAAATACACATACTTTGCTTCTGTAGCAAAAAAGGAAGGATATGAACA
>CASFSH010000250.1 GCA_949297205.1 uncultured Bacillota bacterium
CCTACCAGATCTGCTCTTCCGACCTCATATAAGTCGCCTTTGGTGAGAAGGCCGTTATCCCGCATGATCTCTGCAAAAAGACGTGCGACCGTAGTTTTAGCAGTACCGGGATTTCCGGTGAACACCATATGCATTGCAGGCTTGCCGGCCGTTATTCCTTTATCTTGATAAAGCTTTTGTACTTTATAATAGTTCAGCGCTTTATAAATAACGGCTTTGGCATCCTTAAGCCCGATCATTTCATTCAGTTCGTCAATAGCACTGCCTTTTGGTTTTGCCTTGACAATCTCTGTGGATGAGATTTTGGCTTTCTCGTATTGTGGATAGACAGAATGGAGTAGCTTATGGTTATACCATTCTTCAAAAAGTGATTTTAATTGAACGGCACGATATAATTTTGTTTCATCTTCGATTCTGTCATATAACTGCCTGTCAGGGGCAATTCCGTATTCATCAGCGAGCGTTTTGAAATATTCTTTTGCCCGTGTTCCGGAGGCTCTATTCTCGTATAATTCAATTAGAGGCAAATTTATCAGTTTTTCTAAAAACTTATCTTTCGTTTTACTTGCTTCATCTGGTATGCAAAATATTGTAAGCACTCTGTTTCTGAATTTTTTTGCCGTGTCACATAGAGCTGTAATTACCCCTTCGCCCGGTCTTGCCCGATCACTTTCTTCGTCTTCAAGCGGAGTATAGCGAACGACCAGCACTCCGTTTTCACAGCTTTTGTAAAGTGCGTCATAAGAAGAATCCGGCGTTCTGTCATCCGATGTAAAATCTACACAACAAATACGCTTACTCTGAATTCTTTCATTCGCATATAAAGCTTCCAACAAAACTCGGTAGATTTTTTCTTGGCTGTTGCGATCATCACAACAAACGAGATAATGAACTGGATGTCCTTTTATACGGCATGCGGGACATTCCGTATAAATGCGTTCCATTTCGGGCAAAAGCGTTTCTTCAAAAAGCATTGCCTTTGACTTGTTTATTAAACTGTCTTTCGTGAGATTCCCCTTCAGTAATTCTTCGGTATAGTCCGAATATAAATCATCAAGGTCGAAATCCTTTAGTATGTCATCACGATTATTAACGAGTTTTCTTGCGCCGGCCAGTGCTAATGTAATTTTTGCTTTTCTAAATATGGTTTCTTCCATAGATATATTCTTTATTTTTAATTTTGTGGTGCTAATAAAGGACATAAACGCAGTTGTTACATCTGCGTTTGTTTTAAAAATTGCAAAAAAACGAATTCTTTCATCTTCAATACCCGTTGTAAAAAAATAGTGGCTTTGATTATTCGTATGATAATCATTCTCGCTCCGCTCATAGAGCTTTTCAGCTAATAATTGATAATCAGCTTGTTCACGGTTTTGTGGTAATTTATTATCGACTGTAGCAATAATGTCATAAAACTGCATATGATATCCTCCGTTTTTTGATTTTTTATTTTATGGGAACATCATAGCACGCATTATAATAAAACCTTAATATATAATTTTATATAGCGTATTTTGCAAAATTTC
>CASFSH010000251.1 GCA_949297205.1 uncultured Bacillota bacterium
TTTAATGCTCCGCTTATGCAGTTTTGCGCATATATGAGTATGCTTTTAATTTCGTGGTTTGGGGCGCAGTTAATTGTAACTACTAATGAGACGTCAATGACAACAGGTCAGCTTACAAGTTTATTCACATATACAATGCAGACCCTTATGAGTCTGATGATGCTCTCAATGGTTTTTGTTATGATAATTATATCAAGAGCATCAGCAGAAAGAATAAATGAAGTGCTTATTGAAGAACCTACAATTAAAAATAAAGAAAATGCTGTAACAAAAATAAAAGACGGTTCAATAGAATTCACTAATGTTAATTTTGCTTATAAGAGCAAGAATGTACTAAAGAATATTAATTTAAAGATAGAATCGGGTGAAACGGTAGGTATTATAGGCGGCACCGGAAGTTCTAAAACAAGCCTGGTACAGTTGATACCGCGTTTGTATGACATAAGCAGCGGCAGCCTGAAAGTAGGAGGTATTGAGGTCTCCGATTACGATATTGAATCATTAAGAAATGAGGTTGCAATGGTTCTGCAAAAAAATGTTCTATTTTCAGGAACGATTAAAGAAAATCTTCGCTGGGGAAATCTTAATGCAACAGATGAAGATATTGTCAGAGTTTGTAAATTGGCTCAAGCAGACGGCTTTATTGAAGGTTTTCCGGATAAATATGATACATATATAGAACAGGATGGTACAAATGTATCCGGAGGTCAGAAACAGCGTTTATGTATTGCAAGAGCATTGCTGAAGAATCCTAAAATACTTATTCTTGATGATAGTACAAGTGCTGTAGATACAAAAACAGATGCGTTAATACGCAGAGCTTTTAAAAATGAAATTCCAAATACAACAAAGATAATAATTGCACAAAGAATTTCATCCGTTCAAGATGCAGATAAAATAATTGTTATGAATAACGGTTATATTGATGCAATAGGAACCCACGAAGAACTTCTTAAGAATAATGATATTTATAAAGAGGTATATAATTCACAGGTAAAAGGAGGTGCTGAAGATGGCAAGAATGAATAATATGAAGCGTACTCCGAGAAAAGCAAAAGATCCGAAAAAAACTTTAAAGAGGTTATTGGGATATATATTTAAGGATTATAAACTTCAGTTTCTTATTGTTTTAATTTGCATAGTCCTCAGTGCCCTTGCAGGAGTTTTTGGTTCAATGTTTTTGCAAAAACTTATTGACGACTATATTTCTCCGATGCTGGTGTCCGGATCTGCCGATTTTTCTCCTTTGCTCAGTGCGATAATAAAAATGGCACTTATATATATTATAGGAATTGTATCGGTTTATCTGTATAATCTGACCATGGTTTCAATATCACAAGGTGTATTAAAGAAAATAAGAGATGAAATGTTTTCTCACATGCAGACTTTGCCCATAAGGTATTTTGATACTCATACGCACGGTGATGTAATGAGTTACTATACTAATGATACAGATACTTTGAGACAGATGATTTCTCAAAGTATACCACAGATTTTTTCATCTTTGATTACTGTTGTTTCAGTATTTTTTGCAATGCTGTCTTTAAGTATTCCTATTACAATTTTTGTGCTGATAATTGTATTTGTTATGACAATGATTGCAAAAAAAATAGGCGGAAAAAGCGGTATGTACTTTTTGCTTCAGCAAAAATCTTTGGCAGCTGTTAACGGATATGTTGAAGAAATGATTAACGGTCAAAAGGTTGTTAAGGTTTTTTGTTACGAAGATGAAGCAGAAAAGAAATTTGATGCTTTAAATGAAGAATTATGTAACGATGCGGTATATGCAAACAGATTTGCAAATATACTTATGCCTATTATGGCAAATATAGGGAATTTACAATATGTTTTAATTGCCGTTTTAGGCGGAATATTATCTGTATCAAACGTTCCCAATCCAACATTAACTGGAATGGGAACAATAACAGTTGGTGTAATAACATCTTTCCTGATGTTATCAAAGAGCTTTTCCAATCCTATATCCCAAATGTCTCAACAGCTCAATTCCGTTATCATGGCTTTAGCCGGTGCTGAGCGTATATTTGAACTATTAGATGAAGAATCGGAACAGGACAACGGATATGTAACTTTGGTAAATGCAAAATATGAAAACGGAGAGATTGTTGAGTCCAAAGAAAGAACGGGAATGTGGGCATGGAAACATCCTCATGGCGATAAAACCATTACCTATACTGAATTAAAGGGTGATGTAACAATGCATAATGTGGATTTCGGATATGTTCCTGGTAAAATTGTACTTCATGATGTTTCGCTGTATGCAGAGCCGGGTCAGAAGGTTGCGTTTGTGGGTGCAACCGGTGCCGGAAAAACAACTATTACAAACCTTATCAACAGATTTTATGATATTGATGATGGTAAAATAAGATATGACAATATTAATATCAATAAAATTAAAAAACCAGATCTTCGTCGTTCTCTTGGAATTGTTCTTCAGGATACAAATCTATTTACGGGAACGGTTAAAGAAAATATTAGGTATGGAAAACTTGATGCAACTGATGAGGAAATTATTGCTGCAGCAAAGCTTGCAAATGCACATGACTTTATTGAGATGCTCCCTGACGGATATGATACAGTATTAAGCGGAGACGGTTCGGGATTATCTCAGGGACAGCGTCAGCTTATATCAATTGCAAGAGCTGCTGTTGCCGATCCTCCGGTTATGATACTTGATGAAGCAACTTCAAGTATAGATACAAGAACAGAAGCAATTGTACAAAAAGGTATGGACTCTTTGATGAAAGGCAGAACAGTATTTGTAATTGCTCACAGACTTACTACTGTACAGAATTCAGATGTAAAAATGGTTCTTGAAAACGGACGAATTATTGAACGTGGCAACCAAGAGAAATTAATTGAAGAAAAAGGTAAGTATTATCAATTATATACAGGTGCTTTTGAACTTGAATAATTAAAATTTTGTTGAAAATCCATGTAGTTTTTAATTTTAATTACATGGATTTTTTTATGTTTTGTCAATTTAATTTTTTTATATTACAATAATATTACACTATTGATAAAGATATTGACAAGAATGAAAATTTAAATTATACTCTCTACGTGAAAGAAAAAAATCCAAAGACTGAACGACTTATTTTATGTTTGAGAGAAAGGATTTGGTGTTATGGAGAAGGAAAAAACATATAAAGGCTTTTGGAAATATATGCACAGATACATAAAGCCGTATTATAAAAAACTTGTAGTAACAATGCTCGGTGCAATTGTTGTTGGTGTTTGTGTAGCACTTCAGCCTCTTGTAATAAAGTATATTGTTGATGACGGTATTTCAAACGAAGCATTATCGGCAAATGAAAAAATAAGATTTGTTATAGGTATGTGTATTTTCTATCTCATACTTGCAGCAAGCCGAATTTCTCTATGGCGTTTGGCATTTATAAATATGCTTAAAAGTCTGGAGGGGAGTCTTTTTAATCTTCGTTCTCATTTCTTTGCCCACGTTCAGCATATGTGTATGAGATTTTATGACAAAACATCTGTTGGTGAACTTTTTAACTGTATAATGGGATCACCGATGGTAAATATTAAAACATACATGAACCAAATGTTTATAAGCGTACCGTATCAGGTTGTTTCTTTTATCATATCGGTTACGGCACTTGCAATGTATGACTGGATGCTGACTATCATACTGCTTTTAACTGCATTGGTTATGGCGGCATTCAATTTTGTATCACGAAAAAAAATAAGAACATTATTTAAAGATTATATTAAAATTGAATCAGAGGCAAGCCATTATCTTAACGACACATTGCACGGAATGGACTCAATAAAATTATATTCAATTGAGGACAGTATTTTTGAAGTATTTAAGAATTTCATATTTAATATGTATGAAAAAGGTATTAAGGCAAGTTTTCGTCAGACAGCAGAAAGTATGAAGCCAGAATTTATTCAATATGTCGGTACTGCTGTTGTATATTTTGTGGGAACAATCTCATGTGTGTACAGAGGTATGTCTGTAGGTACACTATATGCCTTCCTTTCAAGCATGGGCACAATTCTTTCTATACTTATAAGTTGGCTAAATATTGGTTTACAGAAATCTTCTGCAGAAGCCGGACTTTATAAGATAATGAATATTCTTGATACCGATACTTCAACCCCTGAAATTGATGAAAACCATACAAGAAATATTAATATTGAAAAAGAAAGTGCAATAAAGAATAAAAAACCTTGTATATCCTTTAAAGATGTCACTTTCGGATATGACAACAGAGATATATTTGAACATTTTAACTGTGATATAAGGTATAACGAAAGCGTTGCACTGGTAGGCGGCAGCGGAAGCGGTAAGAGTACATTTACAAAACTTGCCATGAGATTATATGATACAAATGAAGGTGAGATCTTTGTTCATGGCAGAGATGTAAGACAATACTCATTACATGACCTCAGAGTTACATTCGGTGTTGTACCGCAGAATCCGTTTATATTCTATGGCTCAATATGGGATAATATTTTAATTGCAAGACCGGAAGCGTCCAATCAGGAAGTTATGAAAGCAATGGAAATTGCACATGTACATGAGTTCGTAAATGAACTTGATCATGGCTGGAATACAATCGTGGGTGATGGTGCATTGGGACTTTCCGGCGGTCAAAAACAAAGAATTGCTATTGCAAGAGCCGTTTTGGGAAATCCTGACATACTGATCTTTGACGAAGCAACGTCCGCTCTTGATAATATTTCAGAACGTCATATTCAACAGGCTATGGAAGACCTTATGAAAACTCATACAGTAATAATCGTTGCACATAGACTGTCGACTATTAAAAATGTTGATAGAATACTTGTTTTCGATAACGGAAAAATTGTTCAGGAAGGAACATACGATGAACTCTCAACAAAAGAGGGAGAATTTAAGGATTTGTTGAATGGTCAATAATCTTTTGTAGCAAATTGGTTATAGCCTTTGTTTTATAAAATTTTAAATAATTTGTTATGGCTGCATATATACAATGCAGCCATAAGTTTTTATTGAATTGTTTTTCGTATTGATATTTTTAATATTTTGCTTACCAAAACATTATGTGTAAATACCTATTTATATGTGCATATTTATTAATCGGGCTATTGAAATTGTGTTGAATCGTTGACAATATTTTTTTTGTGTTATATAATATTTATATTATTATAAAAAGGAAGATTAACGTGAAAAATAAACTGCACATCTCACCGTTTTTCATGACACGGAGTATACACATACGCCGTAGTCCTTCAAAACGTCAATCTGCTTGCTTCTTTTTCACATCAGGATTTGTGACGCCGCGTTGTTGGCAGAATGGGGGATTAAAATGATATATTTGGATAATGCATCCACAACTGAGCCATCGGAAAATGTAAAAAATGCTGTAGTTGATGCAATGAATAATTTTGGTAATCCGTCAAGTATGCACAGATTAGGTATCAATGCGGAAAATATAATAAAAAAAGCGCAGGGAAATATTGCCAATATAATTTCTTCAAATCCCGGTAATATTTTTTTCACTTCCGGAGGAACAGAATCCAATAATACTGCCATACTTGGATATTGCCGGCAAAATAAAAAAAGAGGAATGCATATAATAACAACCACCGTTGAACATCCGTCTGTTCTTGCTCCCTTTAAAATGCTTGAAAATGAGGGCTTTATTGTAACATATTTAAAAACGGATAACTTTGGTCTTATAGACTTAAATGAATTTGAAGAAGCTTTAACCAATGATACCATATTTGTAAGTGTTATGGCTGTCAACAATGAAATCGGTACAATTATGCCTATTGATAAATTAAAACCTATTATGAAGAAAAAAGCACCTAAAGCTGTATTGCATGTTGATGCCGTACAAGCATACGGTAAAATTCCTATTAAAGTTAAACAATGGGGCATAGATATGCTTTCTGCAAGCGGTCATAAAATTCATGCAATAAAAGGAACGGGAATTTTATATATTGCCGATAACATAAATATATTTCCTCTGTTAAATGGCGGAGGTCAGCAAAAGAATATACGCTCTGGCACAGAAAATGTGGTAGGTATAGCCGCATTTTCAAAGGCCTCGGAAGATGTTTTGAAATATAATAAAGATTATGTTGGACAATTAAGAGATTATTTAAAAAATGGAATAGAAAAAAATATTGACAGAATAAAAATTAATGAATCAAAAAAAGAAACACAGGCTGAACATATTCTAAATATATCGTTTTTGGGATTGAGAAGCGAAATTCTTCTTCACTCTCTTGAAATGCATGAAATATATGTATCAACAGGTTCTGCTTGCTCAACTAATAAGCCAATGCCAAGTCACGTATTGACATCAATAGGATGTTCTCGTGATGAAATAGATTCCGCAATACGCTTCAGCCTGTCGGAAAATCTTAGTTTTGATGATATGGACGCTGTAGTTGAGGCGTTAAAAAAAGAAGTATATAATATAAGAAAATATGTAAGGAAATAATATTATAATTTAAATGTTTGTTTTTGTCGGAGGAAAAAATGAAAGAAATTATACTTGTTAAGTATGGAGAAATAATATTAAAGGGTGGAAACCGCCCAAAATTTGAAAAATTATTGATGGATAATATAAGAAATGCAGTCAGAAACATTGACAACATTAAAATGAATATTGCTCAGGCAACAATCTATATTACGCCACAAAACGACGATAAAATTGATTTAATATGCGAACGTCTTTCTCTTGTTTTCGGTATTGTGTCGGTTACAAAGGCGGGAGTATGTGAAAAAGATATGGAGGCTATAAGAACAGGAGCCTTAGAGTATTGCAAAAATGCTTTAATGCCGGGAAAAAAATTCAAGGTTGAAGCAAAAAGAGCGGATAAGCATTTTCCTCTTACATCTGTCGAAATAAGTATGGATGTGGGAGGTTATCTTGATGACAAAATTGAAGGACTTGTTTGTGATGTACACAATCCGGAAGTTACGGTAAAAATTGAAATACGTGATTATGCTGCATATATTTACTGTGAACAAAATAAACTTTCGGGTCAGGGAGGAATGCCTATCGGAACAGGTTCAAAAGCTACGCTTTTATTGTCGGGAGGTATTGACAGCCCGGTTGCGGGACATATGATTGCAAAAAGAGGCGTTGAAATTGACGCTGTTAATTTTTTCAGTTTTCCGTATACAAGTGAACGAGCAAAAGAAAAGGTTATTGATCTTGCTTCAATTCTTGCAAAATACACATCAAAAATCAATCTGTATATTGTACCTTTTACCGAGATTCAGCTTGCTATTCGTGATAATTGCCCGGAAGAACACATGACGCTGATAATGAGAAGATTTATGATGAAAATTTCCGAAAGAATAGCAAAACAGAATAAAGCGATGGCTTTGATTACGGGAGAGAGTGTAGGACAGGTGGCAAGTCAGACTTTGGCTGCATTAAATGTTACGAACAGTGTTGTAAGTATTCCTGTACTTCGCCCATTAATTGGTATGGATAAAAAAGAAATTGTTGAAAGATCAAGAGAAATTGACACCTTCAACACTTCCATTTTGCCGTATGAGGATTGCTGTACGGTGTTTACTCCAAAACATCCTACAACAAATCCGAAGTTAGTTAATATAGAAAAATCAGAAGCAAAGCTTGATGTGGAAGAACTTATTGAAAAAGCTCTTGCCGGAATAGAAACGATAACAGTATATCCAAAAATGTAAGCTGATTTAAGCTTTTTAATATAAATCGGAGGTTTTAATGATTAGAATTTTATTTGTATGTTTGGGAAATATTTGTCGTTCGCCGATGGCAGAATTTGTTATGAAGGATATTGTAAAAAGAAACGGACTTGAAGATGAATTTTGTATTTCGTCCGCTGCAACCTGTAGAGAACAGATTGGAAATCCGGTACATTACGGGACAAAAAATAAACTTGCGGAGTTTAATATAAGTGTTGAGGGTAAATATGCCGTACAGCTTAAAAAAGAAGATTATGACAAATATGACTATATTATTGGCATGGACAGTATGAATATTAAAAATATTAACAGAATAATAGGAAGTGACCCGGATAAAAAGGTTTTTAAGCTTCTTGAGTTTGACGGAAGTAAGGAAGATGTGGCAGATCCGTGGTATACAGGAGATTTTAATATTGCATATAATGATATTTTAAAAGGCTGCGAAGCGTTATTTAAAAAAATAATTCTTGATTTCCATAGATAAAAGTATTAGGTGAAGATATTTTAAATTTATCTTCACTTTTTTCGTTTTCTTTAATCTTCTTTTAATAAAAACAATTTAAAATGTAAGTAAATTAATTTAAATGACTTATGAAGGAGGCATATATAATGAAAAAAACAATATCATTATTGTCTGCCGCTGCCGTTTTATCTGCTGTTATATTGGGAACAATGAATGGTGATATTGCAGTTGCAGATTCAATTAAAGTAGTAATAGAAAATGAACAACTCCTTTGCAGTGTGGATCCGTATATTGAAAATGACAGAACCTATGTACCTATGCGCAGTATTTTTGAAGCTCTCGGTGCAGATGTAACATGGGATTCCGATACAAAAACCATTACATCAACAAAACCTGACGGTACTTTAATCATAATGACAATAGGTTCCGATATAATGAAAGTGGGCGATGATACATATACATGTGATGCTTCCCCTGAAATCAAAGATGACAATACAATGGTTCCGGTAAGATATGTAGCTGATGCTTTTGATATGGTTACAGATTGGGATGAATCTACTCAAACAGTAACAATAGAAGAAAGACACATAGATGACGAAACAGAGGACAGCGGTGATAACACATGGAAATCAAATATCGGTACGGCTGATCTTGATACAATGACGGTAACCGGGGATGGAATCACTGTTGATGGCAATAAAATTAAAATTACAAAAGGTGGTATATATACAATATCAGGTACAACGACAGATGGACGCATTACTGTTAATACCGAAGAAAAGGAAAAAGTAAAACTGATTCTTGACAATGCATCAATAACGTGTTCGGACGGACCGGCAATTTACTTTAAAGATTGTCTTAAAGCTTTTGTGGAATTGGCGCCGGAAAGTGAAAATTATCTGGAGGACGGATATATCTATGAAAACAGTGATTTAAAAGCCACATTATTTGCAAAGGATGACCTGGATATTCAAGGTACCGGCTCTCTTATAATAAAAAGCAACAGTGAGGATGGTATTCATGTTAAAGATACATTTGAAATACATTCCGGAAATGTGACGATTGATGCAGCGCAAGATGGTATTCATGTAAACGATGGTATTGATCTTTCCGGCGGAAGCATTACGGTAACTGCGTATCAGGACGGTATACAGTCGGAGTATTATCTTAATGTAAGCGATGGCATGAAACTGGATATTACAACAACCTGTGACGATAAGAAGTCGGAAATATCACAGGATACCGGATTTGGTATGATGAGAGGAAACAATATTGAATCAACTTTACAAAGTCTTGGATATGATACACAAAGTGAGGAATTTTTAAACAGTTCGGTTCAGGATATTTTAAATGAACTAAATAATATTTCTGCATCAGAAGATAATTCTGTATCTGCCATGGGATTAAAATCTGATGGAGATATGCTGATTGACGGCGGAGAAATAACAATAAATTCTACTGACCATTGCATAAAGAGCGAAAAGGACATTACGATTAATTCAGGAATACTTACCTTATCATCTGAATATGCAAAAGGAATTAAATGTATGTTTAATTTGACGGTAAACAATGGGACAATAAATGTTTTAAAATCAACAGAAGGTCTTGAAGCGAAACAATTATTTACAATAAATGACGGTACGTTTGATGTTGTTTCTTCTGATGACGGATTTAATTTGGGCGGAGGAAACAGTTTCGGAGGAAGAGATGATTTTGAATCGGTAAATTATAGTGATATGCTGTTGAGATACGTTCAAAATGCAGATGCAAGCACAATGACAATGAACGAGCTGCTTGAAAATGCACAAAACAATACAGATATGAAAGATCGAAACAACAGACAGCAGATGCAAATGCCACCCGAAATGGATAATACCTCTGAAAATATGAAAACAGAAGGTATGCCGAATGAAAATGATGAATTACAGCCTGCAAAGCCTTCGTTTGCAGATGGTGATAACAGGGAAAAACCTGATATGAATAGCATGAACGAAAATACACAACAGCCTGTAAAAAGACCTGACGGCACCGAATTTGGAGGACGTCCTA
The DNA here is from genome assembly GCA_949297205.1 of uncultured Bacillota bacterium. GTDB lineage: Bacteria > Bacillota > Clostridia > UBA1381 > UBA1381 > RGIG1988. The sequence continues at coordinate 10,230 of CASFSH010000251.1, forward strand.
TGGGCGGAGGATTTATGGGACCGCAGAGTGCTGATGATACAAGCAGAGTTATGACAATAAACGGTGGAAATATTCATATAATTGCACAAAATGATTGTCTTGACTCGAATGGATATTTGACAATAAACGGTGGAAATATTGTACTTGAATGTCGGGCAACCGGCGGAGGAGAAACTGCTATTGACCCTGATAATGAATTAACAATAACAGGAGCCACAATACAGGCAGTTGTTAATGGCTCCACTTCAATGCGTTTATCAGATACAACTACACAAAATGTTGTTACTGTTAATATAGATCAAACCATTCAAGGCGGAACTGAATTTACAATAACTGATTCAGATGGTAATACTGTTTTTTCACTAACGCCTTCCGATAATTATAAATCAGTAATTGTAAGTTCCGATAAATTGATTTTAGATCAGAATTATTCCATTTCAGCAGGAGATTATACAACGACATTTACCGTTACTGATTTGAATACATTTGTAGGAAATTCATTTTCTAAAAGATTTTAAAATATGATATTTTCATAAGCTTGCTTATTTAGACTTAGATAAAGAAAAAAATGTCTTTAATAAATGGAGACATTTTTTTCTTTTTAATTACAACTAATAAAAAAAATAAAACAGTATGGACTTTTTTTTCATATAATGATATAATAAAAGTAATAATAATTGTATTTTTGGTTATCATATAAGAAAGGGTGTATAATATGGATGATATTTTCGGTAAAGTTAAAGAGGGTACAGCAAAAGTTATGGATGAAGCAGAAAAATTTACAAATATTGCTGTAAAGAAAACAAAAGATGCAATTGAACAGACAAAATATTCTTATGCAATATCAGGAATTGAAAAAAAGATTAATGAAATTATGGCGGAATTAGGTATGAAAATATATGAGGAGTATGAAAAAGGTGCCGAGTTTGGTGATGAAATAAAAATGAAATGCGATCAAATTCAAAATTTAAAAAATGATATTGCAGAACTTAAAGAAAAAATGGCACTTTTGAAAAATTCGGTTGTTTGTAAACAATGCGGCGCTATAATTAATGAAGATTGCACTTTTTGCCCTAAATGCGGAATGAGAATAAACGAATAATTTTTTATATTTGTAAATAATTTAATTTGATTTATAACCTAAACGCAGATGTACCATAATAAGGCAGTGGGTTCCATGTCAGAATTTCAGTGGGAATTAAAAACTCCCGCTGAAATTCTAATGAGCTAACGCCTAATACACAGGTTGCAATCTTTATTTCCTGCAACAAAGCAGGAGCATTACTCCGATTTAAATTGTATGTCTATGAAATGCACACATAATTATACGTTTTTGTGTGTTATATCATGTATTTTAGTATTTATAAGTTATTTCGTAAAAAAAGTTACTACTCAGGTATGAAAAATCGCATAATAAAGGAATTGTGCAAAACGTAGAAAATAAAAATAAAATTTTTTGAGAATTTTTGCGTAAAAATGAGGTTATCCACACGACGAATGCTGCGAGTGAAAACAATGAGCATTGTTTTCACTCGGGCATGTTCAGATGTGAATAACCTCATTTAATTTTGTTGCAAAACA
>CASFSH010000252.1 GCA_949297205.1 uncultured Bacillota bacterium
TATAGTAAATGAAGCATATAAAATTTTATTTGAAAACAAAAATGCAAGAGATTCAGTGGTCGATCTTATGACTCGTGATAAAACAGCAGAACATCTGTAATAATTATTTATCAGCAGAAGCCGGAAATGTGTATCCGAAAAACAGGCATACAAAGAAGGCTTCTTTTATTGCCTGAATATATATTGCGGCATTGTTTAAATTTTAGTAACAAAGGAATGGCGATTTTTATGGATTTTATTACATTATTATTTGTGGCAGTGGGATTGGCAATGGATGCATTTTCGGTTGCGGTTACCGATGGCATTGTTATTAAGAAAGTCAAAGTTGTAAATGCTTTGAAAGTTGCGTTGTTCTTTGGTATATTTCAGTTCGGAATGTTATTTGTGGGAAATTTGCTGGGGTCGGCATTTTCAAAATATATAAGTACAATTGATCATTGGATTGCTTTTATACTCTTAATGGTAATAGGCGGAAAAATGTTTTTTGAGGCAATATTTGAAAAAGAGGAAAAAGAGGAAGAAAATAAAAAGGAAAATCCTCTCGATAATAAGGTGCTTACGGTACTTGCAATTGCAACAAGCATAGACGCTCTTGCCGTTGGGGTATCCTTTGCCGCAATGCAGAATGTGGGCATAGTTTATTCTGCTTCCGTTGTAGGCATTGTTGCTTTTGTTTTCTCTTTTGCGGGTATGTATATAGGAAATAAATTCGGAAATCTGTTCGGTAATAAATCAGAGATAATAGGCGGCATTGTGCTTATGGGCATAGGTATAAAAATACTTGTAGAGCATTTGTTTTTTTAAGCTGTTCTTCTTTTTAAATTGTTTAAAAAGCAAAAAGAATCCTGTTGCATAAGAATATGTGTATAATTTAAAAAAATATCTCTTTATTGCATTAAATAATAAAATAATATGATGTTTTTTATTGATTTTTATTAAAAAATGGTGTATAATATATATGATATGCAAATGGATTTTTTGAAATGTCATATCTCATAAATTTTTATGATTGAGGGCGGTTTGATTGTTTTTACATATAGGTAATGATGTTGTGGTGAGAACGGAAGATATAATAGCGGTTTTTGATATGGATAATACCACAGTATCCAAATCCGGACGTCTTTTTCTGGCTGAAGCTCAGAAAAACAATGATGTTATAAATATATGTGATGACTTACCAAAATCGTATGTTGTAACCAACTTTGAAGGAAAAACAAAAGTATATATTTCGTCAGTGTCATCACAGACAATTTTAAAGCGCTCACAAACAAATAAAATAATTATGTAGTTTATAATCTTTAAAGGTTATTATATGTGTTGCCAAAGGCAGCAGAATGGAGGACTGAATTGATGGAAGAAAGAATTGAAACCAAATATGACGAGAGTCAAATACAGGTGTTGGAAGGTTTGGATGCCGTAAGAAAGCGCCCCGGTATGTATATAGGCTCTACTTCATCACCGGGTTTACATCATTTGGTTTATGAAATTGTGGATAATTCAATAGATGAAGCACTTGCCGGATGCTGTGATAGAATAGTTGTGGAAATAAATCCGGATAATTCTGTAACAGTAACGGATAATGGCAGAGGTATACCTGTCGGAATACATCCTCAGCAGGGAATACCTACCGTTGAGGTTGTTCTTACCATTCTTCATGCAGGCGGTAAGTTTGGAGGCGGAGGATATAAGGTATCAGGAGGACTTCATGGAGTTGGTTCTTCTGTCGTAAATGCCCTGTCTGAAAAACTTGAAGTGGAAGTTTCGGACGGAGAGCATATATATTACCAGAGTTATGAAAGAGGAAAACCTACCTGTCAGTTAAAAATTATTGGGGATACCGATAAAACAGGTACAAAAATTACATTTAAACCCGATCCGGAAATATTTGAAGTTCTTGAATTTGATTATGATGTACTGTTAAAAAGATTAAGAGAACAGTCTTTTTTGAATAAAGGTATAAGAATAATTTTTACAGATAAAAGAGTAGAACCTGCTAATACGGTTGAATTGTATGCAGAGGGCGGTATTAAGGAATTTGTTAAGTATCTTAACAGAAATAAAGAACCTATACATGATGAAATAATTTATGTTGAGGCGGAAAAAAATGATATGATACTTGAACTTGCAATGCAATATACCGATTCTTACAATGAGGTTATTATGAGTTTTGCAAATGACATTCATACGGGGGACGGCGGAACCCATGAAACCGGATTCAAGTCGGGACTTACAAGAGTGTTGAATGACTATGCAAGAAAGAACAATCTTTTAAAAGATAAAGATCAGAATCTTTCAGGTGAAGATACAAGAGAAGGACTTACAGCAATAATAAGTGTAAAACTTTCTGAAGCTCAGTTTGAGGGACAAACCAAAACAAAACTGGGAAATTCCGAAGCAAGAACTCTTGTTGAAAATGCAATCAATGATAAATTTGCGGCATTTTTGGAAGAAAATCCCAGAGTGGCAAAGGTTATTATAGAAAAAACTTTAACCGCATCACGTGCAAGAGAAGCCGCAAGAAAGGCAAGGGAAGCAACCCGTAAAAATTCTGCGGCAACCAATGCGTCGCTTTTGGGTAAACTTGCAAAATGTACCGATGAGGGTGCGGATTATGCAGAGTTGTATATAGTTGAGGGTGATTCCGCAGGAGGTTCGGCAAAACAGGGACGAAACAGAAGATTCCAGGCAATACTTCCGCTGTGGGGAAAGATGCTTAATGTTGAAAAGTCAAGAATAGATAAAGTTTATTCAAATGAGAAGCTATTACCTGTTATTCATGCTTTAGGCGCAGGGATAGGAGAGGAAATGGATTTGTCAAAACTTAAATACGGTAAGGTCATTATTATGGCGGATGCCGATGTTGACGGATCTCACATCAGAACATTGCTTTTGACTTTCTTCTTTAGATATATGCGTCCGCTTATTGACAACGGTAATATATATATTGCGCAGCCTCCTTTATTTAAGGTATTTAAAGGTAAAAATGCAAATCTTATTGAAAAATTTGCCTATACCGATGAAGAACGTGACAGACTGATTGAGGAAATGGGACCGTCATGTAAGGTACAGCGCTATAAAGGTCTTGGAGAAATGGATCCTTCGGAACTTTGGGAAACCACTATGGATCCTGAAAAAAGGACGATACTTAAGGTGGAACTGGAAGATGCTATTGTCGCTGATGAAACATTTACAATTTTGATGGGTGACAATGTTGAACCAAGACGTGAATTTATTGAAAAACACGCAAAATACGTTTCAAATTTGGATATATAAATATAGTCCCGCATTTTATGCGGGACTGTGTGTAAATGAGGAGACAATATGAAATATACATATAAACATACACGATATGCTTGTTATATAAGTTATATAATCGGTGCGGTAATTAATAATTTTGCATCCCTTTTGTTTGTAGTATTTAACAGAGATTTAAATATATCACTTGAACAGATTTCTATGCTGATAACCGCAAATTTTGCTATTCAGCTTGTTGTGGATTTTTTGGGTGCAAGATATGTAGACAGAATAGGTTACAGAAAAACATTGATATTCGCTATGATTGCATCATGTGCGGGATTGTCGGCTTTGGGAATATTGCCTTTTGTTCTTCCGCCTTTTACCGGGCTGATTACTTCGGTTATTATATACGCCGTAGGGAGCGGTTTGCTTGAAGTTATGGTAAGCCCTACGATTGAGGCTTTGCCAACAGAAGGAAAACAGTCCTCTATGAGTCTTCTCCATTCATTTTATTCCTGGGGATGTATGTTTGTTATAATAGTTTCAACGATATATTTTAAAGTATTCGGACTGGATAACTGGAGATATTTGTGCTTTATATGGGCGCTGATTCCGTTAGCAAATATATATTTATTTCTTAAAGTGCCGATTATTCCGTTTGGAGCAGATAAAGAAGCTACACCGTTTCGCACCATATTTAAAACAAAATTGTTTTGGATTTTTGTGGTTTTAATGATGGCTGCAGGAGCTTCGGAAATTGCTATGGCACAATGGGCGTCACTGTTTGCCGAAACGGGACTAAAAGTATCAAAGACAATGGGAGACTTGCTGGGACCATGTATGTTTGCTCTTTTAATGGGAATAGGCAGACTTATTTATGGAAAGTACGGTGAAAAGATGCCTCTTGTACCTTCAATAAAGGTATGTGCCGTAATATGTATTTGCGGTTATTTGATGGCATCATTAATTCAAAATCCCATTGTTGCTTTAATAGGATGTGGAATATGCGGATTCGGTGTTGCTATAATGTGGCCGGGAACTTTGAGTCTTGCAGCAAAATATTGTAATTTCGGAGGAACAGCAATATTCGGACTTCTTGCAATGAGCGGAGATTTGGGCTGTTGTCTCGGACCGTATACCGTTGCAAAGGTATCTACATATTTTACCTTATATGGTTCGGAATTAAAAGCAGGTTTGCTGTTTTCAATAATTTTTCCGATAATATTAATAGTGACTGTTATATATTTACCTCATGTCATAAAAAACAGAAAGTCAGCAGTGTGATTTTTAATTATTGTACAGAAAGGAAATGAAAAATGAGCCTTAATGATACACCAGCCGCAAACAGAGTGCACATAGGATTTTTCGGAAGAAGAAATGCCGGAAAGTCAAGCGTGGTTAATGCAATCACTAACCAGGAAATGTCGGTTGTTTCAGAAGTTTTGGGAACTACTACCGACCCGGTTCAGAAATCAATGGAAATTTTGCCTATCGGTCCGGTTGTAATTATTGATACCCCGGGAATAGACGACGAGGGCAAATTGGGTGAATTAAGAATAAAAAGAACAAAGCAGATATTGAATAAAACAGATATTGCCGTTCTTGTTGTTGATGGGTTGGAAGGAAAGAAACAGTGCGACGAAGAACTCATATCTATTTTTAAAGAAAAAAATATAGATTATTTAATAGTATACAACAAATCCGATTTGCACGAAATCGCAGTTAATGAAAAAAATGAGATTTGTATAAGCGCAAAGAATAAGACAAATATTGAAGATTTAAAAAACAGATTGGCTGAATTTGCTCAAAAAGAAAATCCGGATATAAAAATACTGGGAGATCTGATTGAAAAAGATGATATTGTTATTATGGTTACGCCTATTGATTCAGCAGCTCCGAAAGGAAGAATGATATTGCCTCAAGTGCAGACTTTAAGAGATATTCTTGATGCTGACGGGTGTGCTGTTGTTGTAAAGGAGACACAGCTGCATGAAGCTTTGATAAATCAGAAAAAGAAACCTAAATTAGTTGTTTGTGACAGTCAGGTGTTTGCTTTTGTTGACAAAGAAGTGCCGGAAGATATTGACTTGACTTCCTTTTCAATACTTTTTGCAAGATTTAAAGGCAGTTTAAAAACAGCTGTTGAAGGTGCAAAAACCATTGAGACTTTGAAAGAGGGAGATACTGTTTTAATTTCGGAAGGCTGTACGCATCACAGACAATGCGACGATATAGGAACGGTGAAAATCCCTAAATGGATCAGAGAATATACCGGTATAGAAAATCTGAATTTTGAGTTTACTTCGGGAATGGGCTTTGTTGATAATTTTGAAAAATATAAAATGGTGATACATTGCGGCGGTTGCATGCTTAATGAAAGAGAAATGAAGTACAGACAAAGAACCGCACTTGACAATAATACTCCCATAACAAATTACGGGATAATGATTGCATATATGAAGGGTATTTTAAAAAGAAGTGTAAAAATGTTCCCGGAGATCAATTCATTATTGTAAATACTTAAAACATATTTTCAAATAAGTTTTTTTTGAAAATATGTTTTTTATTTTTATAATTTTTTTTATGTATTGCGGAAATAATAAAAATAACAGTCTAAAAATATGTTTGTCAGAATCTTAAACACATTCATAATTTTTTAAAAGCAATGAATGGAGGTTTGAAAATGAAAAAAAGTGATAAAGATATTCATGCATATGATAAGTTGGATGAAATGAATACCGTAGCATCCGCAACAGAGTGCACCGGACTTATACAAATACCTCCCACAAATGCCGAGGAATTGGAGTCCTACACGGAAATATATGATATTCCTGTTAATGTGGATTATGAAAAAAAATCAGATAAAAAAGATATTGAAATCAAAAAAGAAAAAATCAGTGTTTGACGGCAAAATATATAAAAAAGATTTTGTGAAAAATTAATATATCTTGACACATATGTTTTGATATGATAAAATAAATTGCAGGGAATGAAGTTCTCCCACGGTAATGACCGGAACTGCTTATTTGGCTGATGACTTCTGTATGAATTCATACAGAAATTGTCAGCTTTTTTAATTATGGAGGGGTAAATAATGTTATTGTCTGTAGCTTTGGTTTTGCTTTTTGGAATGTTGTTGGGTTATATTTGCAGGAAAATGCATTTGCCGGGATTGTTGGGAATGATTGTAACCGGAATTATTCTCGGACCATATGCCATGAATTTGATAGATGAATCAATATTGAATATATCTGCTGATTTAAGGCGGATTGCTTTAAGGGAACCTCTAAAAATTGATTCCCAATCATAATATTTTGCTATTTCGATTAATTTTTCAAAAATCAAGGCAAGAAATAGCCAATTGTATTGCGATACATATGCCCATATTGCAAAACATATGGGAATAACAGAAAAAAATGTTTCGGTACGTTTGACACGTATTCGGAAGAAATTAAGAAAATATTTGTCGGAGAGGGGTGTGCAGCTATGAAGGAAGAAATATTATCGGAAATTATAAGTGAAATTAATGATAAATATTATGAGGAAGCGGCTCTTTATGAGTTTTGCGGAGGAAAAAGAATAATAAAAAAATTGTGTGCTGCAGCAGCGTGTATAGCAGTTGTATTTACTATTGTTTTAGTGTT
>CASFSH010000253.1 GCA_949297205.1 uncultured Bacillota bacterium
TCTTCAAAAAATTTGTTCTTTAAATTCTCACAATCCACAGCATCGCCGTGAATATCCGATGCAAATAACAGTCTCATAACAAACTCCTTAATCACAAATAGTTTTTAGAAATCCTTATAATCTTATTGTTCGGTTATGTATATTTTAGTCTGAAGAGGTACCATGTCAACCATCCAATTAATATTTTCCGGTTCAAGACGTATGCAGCCAAGAGAGATATTTTCTCCGACACGTGCATCATAATCTGTGCCGTCATATCTCAGCAATGTACTGTGCAGTGCATATCCTCTGTAAAAACGCATAATTGGTCCAACATAATAATTCTGATAACTCCAACGGGATTCTTTTGAAAAATACTCGTACTGGCCTGTTATTGTCGGTGTAGACGGTGCGCCTATTGAACAGGGAAATACCTTTATTTCATCCCATACTCCTGATCTGTCTAAAAATACGGTAACCGTATGGTTTGCTTTTGATACCCACACAAGATAATCTGTCTTACTTTTTATTCCCTGTTTATTAACAAATTCTTCTCCGACTGTTTCTTCCGTATAAATTAAATTTGCATATACTTTCATTATTCCGTCAGTATCCTGCACAGATATATTCCCTCCAAGCCCTTCAACCAAAAACCTAAAAGGAATATAAATAACACCGTTTATTTTTTGAGGAACAACATCAGAATATGTTACATTACCATCAAGATACATATCGTTCCCGTTTAAGAAAAAAACTATTGTATGTTCGTTTGCATTTATTTCTATCCTTCCGTTTGTTTCATCCAATACTGCACAATCAGTCATAAACATAGCTTCCAGATATTCATACATAGGAATCATGCAAACTCCGTCAATAATCTTTGCCGGATTTTTAAAATAAAGTTCCCACCCGTTTGCATAACCTGTAACTTTTCTTCCTGTTACAGGAGTTGCACTTATACTGAAATCATTTCCATATATAAGTTTATCTTCGTCCTCTGAGTAATAAACAAAGGTTTCTATAGGGATCATTTCTTCAATGCCGTAAAAATCATATCCATATTGGATTTTTTCCGCACCGCTGAATAGTTTTAAATATAAGGTCTCACCCAATACATATTCAGGTACTTCAAATCTTATTGTATGATCTGCACCTATGTCACTTACCCATATTCTTTGTGCTCCCCAAAACTGACTGTTCGGTGAATATATACCGAAAACCATATTTTGAGGTATTAAATTGTTTGAATTTTCTATATGTATATTAAAAGATATTTCATTCGATGTTTTCGATGAAAGTGCTTCCTTTTCTGTTGTGTTGGATTCTTTTAAATTTAACATTTCATCTTTTGTTATTTCTTCGGATGAAACAGTATTCTCAATATTATTTGTTATATTGCTCTGTGTATCTATTAATGATTCATTTTGCGCATTTACCTGCATTGCAAGAGTAAACACAGTAATCACGCAAATTACGAATTTTATTATAAGTTGTTTTGTCATAAATTGTGCCCTCTTATAGTATAATTATCTAAAATTTGTTTAATTCAATAAATGCAGAAAATACATAACATATTTTATTGTTCATTTGCAGTATAATCAATATTTACAAACTTTGTATAGCGTCCCTGCCAACCCAATTCAAATTTACCTGTAGAGCCGCTTCTTTGTTTTGCTATAATTACCTCTGCTATATTTTTTTTAGCCGATTCTTTATTGTAATACTCATCACGATACAAAAAGATAACAATATCTGCATCCTGTTCTATTGCTCCCGATTCTCTCAAGTCAGATAACATAGGACGTTTATCGCTTCTTGTTTCACTTGTTCTTGACAATTGCGACAAAGCAATAACAGGTATATCAAGTTCTTTTGCCATTACCTTTAATGATCTTGAAATTTCCGATATTTCATTCTGACGTGATTCAGATCTTCCGGTCCCCTGCATCAACTGCAAATAGTCTATTACAATCAAACCAAGATTTTTCGTCTGTTTAAGTTTTCTGCACTTTGCTTTTATTTCCGAAACAGTTATTGAAGAAGAATCATCAATGTAAATAGGTGATGATGAAATTGTATCTATTTTTGCACAGATTTGCATCCAATCTTCCGGTGTAAATTCACCTTTTCTGATATTTTGAGAATCAACTAATGCCTGAGAACAAATAATACGGTTTACAATCATACTTTTTGACATTTCCAAATTAAAGATAGCAACCGGAACACCGTGTTCAATTGCTGCATTTTCCGCAATATTTACCGCAAAGCTTGATTTACCCATACCGGGACGTCCTGCAATTATTATTAATTCACCGCCGTGAAGCCCACCTGTTGCATTATTAATACAATTAAATCCTGTCGGAATACCGGTAACATTTCCCTTATTCAGAGAGTTCTGTACCATATCATCATAAGCTGTCATAATTATATCGCTTATGTGTTCTATATCTGACTGTTCATTATCTGAAGCTACATCAAGTATCAACTGTTCGGAACGTCCAAGTATTTTTTCTGTTATATCATCTTCGTCATACGCCATGCTTAAAATACTTTGCGTACTGTATATAAGATGACGCAAAGTAGCTTTGTCTTTTATTATTTTTGCATAGTATTCAACATTACCCGTCGTGGGTGCATTAACAACCAAAGATGTCAGATATTGGACATTTCCAACAGCATCTAATTTATCATGAAGATTTAAGCGTTCGGTAACCGAAACCATATCTATCTTTATATTTTCATTAAACAATTCAAGTATTACGGCAAAAATTTCCCTGTTCTGGACAAAATAAAAATCATCAGGTTTTAAAATTTCACAAGCTGTACTTACTGCAAGTGAACTTGTAAAAAGACTTCCAAGAACAGATTGCTCCGCAATTTTGCTGTGAGGCAGCTGCCTGTCGGCAAAATTCAGCATTTGTGCCGAATTATTTTCTTTATTCTGTTTCTTCTGAGCCATAACCTCTCACCCGGTATAAAACTTTCTGTTTATATTGCTTTACTCATTTTTCTTCTTTAACTTCAACCTTTAATTTTGCATTAACACCTGAATGAACTTTAATTTCAACAACAGTGGTTCCCAAAGTTTTTATTCCGTCAGGCATAACAAATTTCTTTTTATCAATTTTAATGTGATGCTGCATTGTAAGTGCTTCGGAAACATCTTTTGAGGTAATAGATCCAAATAACTTTCCGTTATCTCCTGCTTTTGCAGTAAGAACAACAGTTGCTTCATTTATTTTGTTTGCAGTAGCCTGAGCTTCTTCAAGTTCCATCTGCTGTCTGTATTCCCTGCTCTCATTCTGGCTTTTCATTACATTTATATTTTCTTTAGTAGCTTCCTTTGCCAATTTTTTCGGGAGAAGAAAGTTCCTTGCATATCCGTCTGACACATTTATAAGATCGCCCTTTTTACCCTGTCCTTTTACATCTTGATTTAAAATAACTTTCATTTTTATCCTCCATTCCGCCGCCATGCGGCTGCACGTATATTCATAACATGTATTTAAGAATTAAACTTTTTTTCACTTCACATAAATTATTTTTTGTTTTCTTCGATATATTCCTTTATGGATTCTTTAAGTTGTTCTCTTGCTTCAGTAACCGAAACATTTTTCAACTGACAGCCTGCAACGGTCATATGTCCTCCTCCGCCAAGCTTTTCCATTATAAGCTGAACATTTATATCGCCAAAAGACCTTGCGGAAAAACATGCTCCGTTTTCACCCGGATATATTACAAATGCCGCCTTTATTCCTGATATGTTAAGCATTTCATCAGCTGCCTGCGATGATATTACACGCATATTATTAAGTCCTTCTTTGCATACAGAAACAGCAATATCACCATTCCATATTTCTGTTCTCTTTACAATTTCAAGCCGTTTTACGTAATCGTCAAAGGACAGATTGAATAATTTTTTAACCTCCATGGTATTAACACCGTATCGCTTAAGATAAGACGCCGCTTCAAATGTCCTTACACCTGTTTTTGTCACAAAATTTTTAGTATCCATTAAAATACCCATATATAACGCTTTTGCTTCAAAAGTGGACATCTTCTTCCTGTCATCAATATATTGCAGTATCTCCGTTACCATTTCACAGGTTGATGAAGCATACGGTTCAAGATATGATAATGAAACATTATCAATAAACTCTGTACTTCGTCTGTGATGATCAATAAGAACAATTTTACTTACCTTTTTCAAAAGATCTTTTCCGGGAAGCATTGACGGTCTATGCGTATCAAGAATAATCAGCACGCTTTCTTTCGTTATTATCTCTGCTGCTTCATTGGGAGATATAATAATATTTTGATACTCCGGCATTTTGATCATTTCTTCATACATAGGTTTTATCGCAGGAGAATTGTCAATAATAATATACGAATTTGTATTTAAAATTCTGCAGGCACTCATCATGCCAACGCTTGCACCGAAGGAATCGTAATCGGCAGCAATATGTCCCATAAAAAATACTTTGTCAGCATGAATGATCACTTCTCTCAAAGTTTTTGCAAACATTCGTGTCTTAACTCTTGTACTCTTTTCATAATCCTTAGCTGTTCCGCCGTAAAATTTAT
>CASFSH010000254.1 GCA_949297205.1 uncultured Bacillota bacterium
TTCCTCCTGTTTTTCCGCAATTGAGTCCATCTTTCCCCTTCTCAGTTCATTTTTAAAAAACATTGTCATATCCTTTTCCTTAATCACATATTTTTCATATATATCCTCCCCTTCATATTTTAATCCTTTTACTCCTTCAGGGATTCTTTCGGCAATGTTTTTTCTTGCTTCTTTTATCTTATCATATATATTATTTTTCTTAAGCTCTGCATCTACAAGAATTATTTTATTTTGCGTTATATTAAACGGCAGATATTCCGTCTGATTATTTTCATCAATTCCAAACATCAGATTTTTTCTGCCAAAAAGTTCTCCGCACACAAAGTTTTCCTTGCTTTCCATTAGGTTTATATATTTTTTTACTTCCTGCATTGTTCCGTTATTTATAATTTTCAATGCAGCCGTTACAGCTTCACAGCATCGTCTGAAAGGCTCTTCCTCTACATCAAAGCAAAATAAGATTTTTGCTCCTTTTACACTTCCTCGGAAACGGTCTATACATTTATAGATTTCTTTTATTTCTTTGCTGCCGTTATATTCCGAAAGTTTTCCGTTTTCACATTCATATTGAATATCCCCGTCGCACATCTGAACGGAAAAAATATTGCTGTCCTCTGTTTTTACAGTTACATATGTGCCCGGAGACAGGGTACAGGAATATATACCTTTATTTGTTTTTTCAAAGACTTTTCCGCAAATTGTGAGACTGCACCTTGCCACAAAGCTGCGTAATGCTGTTTTCTCCTCTGGGTATCTTTTTATAAATTCATTTTCCAAATCTTCTTTATGCATTGTTATATCCTTTCACAAAAAAATGTAATAAAGTATTTTCTTCGGTAATATTTTATATAAACCGGTATGTCGGCTGTTTTGTTTTATTATGTCATATTATACCAATAAGCTACAATTTTATACCTTATTCCGGGTATATAATTTTACAGAAACTCTTTGTCAATCTTTTTAAAATAATTTTTAATTACAATTATTCGGCGGAAATATTATTTTCTTTATATTTTAATTAACGACAGTATTTCTGTCCATAAAAAATACAAATCCCGCCGCCGGCTTGGTGTCTGATTTTTTTATTAAAGTAATAACAAAAACGGTAATATTTACACATATTTTAAAACTTGACATTTTGTTATGTTTGTGATATAATAAAATAATATACGGCATCCGTAAAAATATAAAAGGATTAAGGGGATGTTTAATATGTCGGAAAATAAAGAAATAGTTTTAACCCGTGAAGGTATGCAGAAACTTAAAGATGAAATCGAGTACTTGAAAACGGTCAAGCGTCCCGAAGTTTCGGAAAAAATAAAGATAGCAAGAGGTTTTGGCGATTTATCCGAAAATGCGGAATATGATGAGGCAAAAAAAGAACAGGCTGAAGTAGAAGAAAAAATTCAAGCTCTCGAACAGCAATTGAAATATGCAAGAGTTCTCAGCGATGATGAAATTATGAATGATGTTGTAGGATTAGGCTCCAAAGTTAAACTTTGGGACACCGAATTTGAGGAAGAAGTGGAATACGCTTTGGTAAGTTCCACCGAAGCTGATTTATCAAATAACAAGCTTTCGCAGGAATCGCCGGTGGGAAAAGCTCTTCTCGGCAAAAAAAAGGATGATACGGTAACCGTAACAACTCCGGGCGGTGAAGTCGTTTTTAAAATTCTTGAAATCACCAGACAGTAATATAACTTTATCCCATTGCATAATATTGCAATGGGTGATTTTTTTGAAAAAAGCGTTTATTGTTTCAGGTGTTTTTATCTCGTCAATCATAGGTGCAGGCTTTGCCTCGGGAAATGAAATTTTATTTTATTTTTCAAAATTCGGTAAATTCGGATTGTTCGGTATTCTGCTTACTGTAATGCTGTTTTGCGTTCTTCAGTATTTAATATTATCACAGTCAAATGCAATGGGTACAACCAATTTTGACGAGTACCTTAATAATATTATGGGAAAATATCCGGCAGTATTTATCTCTGTTTGTGCATATACCTTTATGGTTTTTATCTTTTCCGCAATGCTTTCCGGATTCGGCGAAATGATAGCTATGCTTTACGGTATTGACAAACTGTGGCCGGTATTGTTTATGCTGGCTTGCTGTTATTTCATTCTGATAAAAGGCTATAATTTTTTTGTTAAGTCTGAAAGTTTGCTTTCTGTTTTAATTGTCGCTTCCATTATTTTTGCCGGCTTTTATATTTTGCTTTTTAGGGAAAGTTCGGTGGCTGCGGTAAAATTACCTCAATCATGGTTTACCTCCTCGGTAAGCTATGTCAGTTACAATATTCTTACTTTGTCCTCTGTTCTTTGTCTGATGGGAAAAGAAACAAACAAAAAATCGGCTCTTTTCTCCTCTGCAATAACATTTTCCGTACTGTTTATATTAATGATTATATTCTGGTACATACTTTGCATCTATTCGGGAATGATAAGCTTAGGTGCAATTCCAATGCTGACAATTTGTTATCGTCAGTCAAATTGGTTAGGTATTATTTATTCCTGTGCCATTTTTCTCGCAATGCTTACCACTGCAATAACCAACTGCTATGTTTTGTCACAAAAATTGAATATTTATATAAAAAAACCACTTTGTGATTTACTGATTATTGTTTCGGCTTTTTTCCTATCCGCACTTGACTTTACTTTTATTGTTGATAAGTTATACAGATTCGTTG
Organism: uncultured Bacillota bacterium; assembly: GCA_949297205.1. Classification (GTDB taxonomy): domain Bacteria; phylum Bacillota; class Clostridia; order UBA1381; family UBA1381; genus RGIG1988. The sequence goes on from CASFSH010000254.1 coordinate 2,688, forward strand.
GGGTTATATCGGTATTTTTGATTTTTGCTGTTATAAGAAAAAATTTTTTTGTGAATTTTGAAAATTTTAAGAAAAATATCGAAAAATTAAGAAAACAGGAGAAAAACAAAGATATATAATAATATTATTCTATAATCATATAATATAGCTATTGAAAAACATCTTGATTTATGGTATTATATTTAAGTCGTCAGTTATGGCACCTTGGTTTCCATAGCGGGATGTAGCGCAGTTTGGTAGCGCATCTGGTTTGGGACCAGAGGGCCGCAGGTTCGAATCCTGTCATCCCGACCAGTTTTCTTTTTAAATATGGGAGTATAGCTCAGCTGGGAGAGCGTCTGCCTTACAAGCAGGATGTCACAGGTTCGAGCCCTGTTACTCCCACCATATATATGCTGGTGTAGCTCAATTGGTAGAGCAGCTGATTTGTAATCAGCAGGTCGCGGGTTCGAGTCCCATCACCAGCTCCATTATTGGGGAGAGTTCCCGAGTGGCCAAAGGGGGCAGACTGTAAATCTGTTGCGCTTCGCTTCGATGGTTCGAATCCATCCTCTCCCACCAAATAATCCTCATGCTTGTGCATGGGGATTTTTGATATATTAAATTTTACCACTTAAATAAAAAAAGGGGCTATTTAACATGAAATGGATATCATCTGTTAAAAATAACTGTTGGAAGTTTACCGATAACTTTTCCGACACTCAAGGTTCAAAAATCGAATTTGGAAATAAAATGCAAACTGTTGACGGATTTGGCGGCTGTTTCAATGAGTTGGGCATGATTGCTCTTAACAAGCTTAGCGAGGAAGAGAGAACAAAAGTATTTGATGAGTTTTTTTGCGAGGATAAATGTAATTTTACATATAACAGAATGTCTGTGGGTGCCAATGATTTTTCTGAAATGTGGTACAGCTATAACGAAACAGACGGCGACTTTGAAATGAAAAACTTTTCTATAGAACGGGATTACAAATATGTTATACCATATATAAAAGAAGCTCAGAAGCGTGTCAGCAATATGACTCTTTTTGCCTCTCCCTGGAGTCCTCCCACCTGGCTTAAATTTCCAAAAGCTTACAATTACGGAACTCTTGTATGGGAAGAAAAATACCTGAAAGCTTATGCTAAATACATAAGACTTTTTATTGAGGCATACAAAAAGGAAAATATAAAAATTAATCAATATCATATACAGAACGAACCCTGCAGTACACAAAAATTTCCCTCATGTATATGGACAGGAGAGGAATTTCAGGACTTTATAGCCAACTACCTTGTTCCCGAATTTAAAGAGCACAATATTGATACCGATATATGGCTTGGCACAATTAACGGTCCCGAAACCGACTCAAGACAGCTTTACACGCGGTATAACAACTATGCAAATTTTGTTTTTGACAATGAGGTATGCAGAGAAAATGTAAAGGGCGTAAGCTATCAATGGGCAGGAAAATATGCCGTACAGCAGACACACGACGCTTTTCCCGATTTAAAGATGATTGAATCGGAAAGCGAATGCGGTGACGGAGAAAATACATGGCAGTTTGCAATGTACATTTTCGAAATGATAAAACACTACTTCAGAAATGGCGTCAACGCCTATGTTTACTGGAATATGGCACTTGAAAAAAATGCAGAAAGCACATGGGGCTGGAAACAAAATTCCCTTATATCCGTTAATGACGGTAAGGTTGAATATAATCCGGAATTTTATCTGATGAAACATTTTTCACATTTTGTAAAACCCGGCGCTAAGGTTCTTGAAGTGAAAGGCAGATGGAGTCCTAATACGGTTGCTTTTGAAAATCCGGACGGCGGCAAGGTTGCTGTTATAATGAATCCTTTTAATTCGCAAAAAACTGTTTCAATGGAAGATCAAAATTATATACTTCCCCCATTTTCATTTAATACTATTCTTTTATAAAATTTAATTTTTATTAAACAGTAATTATTTTTAATTCTAAAATAACAAAAAGACTGTACAATGGCATTTCACTGTACAGTCTTATTTTTTATTTGATTTAAAAAGTCTTTTTACAGGAAAATTTCTCCCTTCAACAGGTTTGTTTCCAAGAATATTCTCTGCATTTTGCATCAAATAATCAAGTCTTTCTTTTCCGTAAGCTCTGACAATGGTATCGGCTGCTTTTTTCATTTTTGAAGGTCTGGTAGTTGTATTATGCATATCGCTGCCCAAAATATGAAATGCACCCTCTTCAAACAATTTCTTAACATAATGCTTTTGGGGAAATTTCAGTATTGATTCAGCATTAACCTGATATAATAAATCAAGCATATACAGATTATAAAATTCTCTTCTCTGATTCCAGAATCTTTCTATATGCGCCATAATCGGCTTCATTCCCATTAATATCATTTCATAAAGACAATCATAATAATTTACATGCCAATCCTTAAAAGGCATTTCAACCATTATGTAGTCTGTTCCTTCTATGCACAACTTTTTCAGTTCCTGCATATTTTCTATTTCCTTCATTATTCGCAGTTCACATCCGAGAACTATCCGGGGGAACTCTCGCCCATCATTTTCCATAGCCTGTTTCAAAATTTTATAACTTTTTTGTCTGTTATTCAGGAATTTTCCAATGTCCTTTTCCTTCATCAAATAACAATGGGGTGTTGCAATTACGGTTCTTATTCCCTGTTTAAAACTGTCGGCAAGCATATCAAGACTCATTTCCACACTTGATGAACCATCATCAATACACGGAAGTATGTGTGAATGAAAATCAATCATCATATTAACCTCCATTTTTAAGATATTTTCTTTACAACCGATTTTACAACATAATTTTTTTATAAACTTTTAATATAATTTTTTAAAAGCTCTTCAAGCAGCTCATCTCTTTCAACTCTGACAATCTTGCTTCTTGCGGAATCATAACTTGTAATATAGGTAGGGTCTCCGGACATTATATATCCCACAATCTGGCTTATGGGATCATAACCTTTAATGGTCAATGCCAGATAGACTTCCCTGATTATAGTTCTGACTTCCTGTTCTCTATCATGTTCAAAATTGATTTTCATGGTTTCATTCAGACCCATCCAACATCTCTCCTTTCTGACTCTCCCATGGTATTTCGTCTCCATCTTCTTTTAAATAATCAAAAATTTTCCATACTCCTTCTCCGGTAACGGAATCCACAAAAAATATTTTTTCACATCCCGCAAGTTTCAGCCATTGTTCCGCCAACCTGCAATTTGCGTTATCATCATTTATCTTGGTAACAATCCCTATTACATCTCTGTTTGCAAGAGGGGTTATACATGGGCTGAAAAGGGAATATGGCTCGGTTGCGCTTACCAGCAGTCCGACAACCTGTGCTTCAAAAGTATACATTGCAAGAGCCGCACCTAACGATTTACTTTGAATATATTCACCCGGTGTATCTATTATTACATCAAAATGGTTTGTATACTGTGTTTTTTTGTATTTTATTTTTTCACCGCGCAAGGCCTGTGTTAACGTGGTCTTTCCGCTTTCACTTCTTCCGATTAAAATAATTTTCTTCATTATGTCCGGGTTACCTCACATACAGAAAAGCCCAATGTATCTCTTATATACCTTACAGCTTCCTCTATGGCATTCTGAACATCGGAAACCATTCCGGTTATAATCAAGGTTCCGCTGAATCTGTCAACAAATCCCAAATCCACATTGGAAGTTTTCAGTGCAATATCAGCAGCTATAACCGCTGTTTCGGCAGGGCTTACCGTTAGTATGCCTATGGCAGCCTTTTTATAATCTATATCGGGATTTAATCCTAATTTCTGATAAACAATTTCATCGGGACTTGCTATAATATGGGCAAGGGTAATTTGCTTACCGGGTACAAGTTCCTGTATTATTCTCATCTTCTGATCATTGTTTTTAATCATATCGGTTATATCCATAACAATACTTCCTTAGTTTTCTGTACCGTTTTATGTCTTTCGGCAGACATTTTTCTCTTTAATTTTCTCTGATTATATTTATTATATCATTTTTTATTTTCAAAATCAAGTGGTAATAATGAATGTATTATAAATGAAATATATTGATTTAATTGGGATAAATTTGCCTGCATTAAGCAAAAATTGAGACATATTACAGCCTGTTCCGGGAATGTTAATTCCTTTTTATTTCATAATTCCCGCCGAAAATCTGTGACGGATCCCTCCGCCTTTATGGAGGCGGGGGAGTCTGTTCTTACAATATATTCATTTTTTAACAACCGTTACATTACATCATTTTTTATCAAATCTTCGTATGATTCTCTTTTAATAACTACCTTTGATTCTCCGTCCTTTACCGCAACCACTGCAGGTCTTGGTATTCTGTTATAATTTGACGCCATGGAATAATTGTATGCGCCGGTAGCAAGCACAGCAAGTGTATCTCCTACCTTTATTTCCGGCATTTCTGCGTCTTTTATAAGAATGTCGCCCGACTCACAGCACTTTCCGGCAATAGTAACCTTTTCGCAGTTTTGTGCATTTGCCCTGTTTGCGATTACCGCTTCATACTCTGATTCATAGAGTATATATCTCGGATTATCTCCCATACCGCCGTCAACAGAAACATACTTTCTTACATTTTTTATATCCTTTATTCCACCTACTGTATAAAGAGTTATTCCGGCACTTGCAACGATTGAACGTCCCGGTTCCATATATATAAATGGCTGTTTTACTTCTCTTTTTTCGGCTGTTTTCTTAACCGCCTCCGAAACCGGCTCCATATAAGCATCATACGGAAGAGGATCGTCTTTTTGTGTATACATTATTCCGTATCCGCCGCCCAGATTGAGTTCATTTATTTCAATATCCAATTTATCTTTAAGATCACCTATAAAGTTCATCATAACTTCCGCAGCTTTTACAAAAGGATCTATATCAAAAATCTGTGATCCGATATGGCAGTGTATACCGGTTACTTTTACGTTTTTAAGTTGTACCGCCTTTTCGATAATATCGAATGCCTCTCCGTTTTCCAAAGCTACGCCGAATTTTGAGTCAATTTGTCCTGTCTGAATAAAGCTGTGTGTATGGGCATCTATTCCCGGCTTTATTCTGAACATTATTTTCTGTACCTTTCCTTTTTCCGCTGCAATTTTATTCAGTGCTTCCAGTTCATATTCATTGTCAACAACAATATGTCCCACATTATTTTCAACTGCCATTTCCAGCTCATCATGTGTTTTGTTATTTCCGTGAAAACAAATTTTCTCCATAGGAAAATCCGCCTTTATGGCAGTATAAAGCTCTCCTCCCGAAACAACATCCAGTCCCAGTCCTTCTTCTTTTGCAATCTTACAGGTATACAAAGAACAAAAAGCCTTATTTGCATAGAGAATTAATCCCTTTCCTCCGTAATGCTTGTCCATTGCATTTTTATATGCTCTGCAATTCTTTCTTATCAGGTCTTCGTCCATTACATAAAGCGGTGTTCCGTATTTTTGTGCAAGCTCCACCGTATCATTCTTGCCGATTGTAAGATGTCCTTTTTCATTTACATTAAGATTTTCCGATACAAACATAAAATCCTTCCTTTCATTTAACGGCTGTATTTTTTTAAAATTTCACCGCTTAAAAATTTTCCACACCATATTATAAAGGGCAGAAAAACCCAAAACAAAAAGTTTTGTGACCTCTCTGCCGCAAAAATAATCAATCATTATTTCTGATAATCTCCGGACTCATATCTTTTGTTACACAATTCTCATGAACTATGCACTTTTTAACATCTCCGTCCGAAGGAA
>CASFSH010000255.1 GCA_949297205.1 uncultured Bacillota bacterium
CGGATGTTTTGCCTGTTACAATAACGGCTGATGATGTGAAAACACTGACGGACGAAAACGGAAAGAAATATTCAGTAGATAAAAATACCAAACAAAGAGTAACTATAGGTTCGATTTTTGAAGAAGGTTATGATTACAATACGTGTCTTTATCTTGAAATTATCCGACAGATGAATGAATCTAAAGAAGATTTTTATTACATTGACGGAGATAATGCATTTGATGAAATTACCGGAAACGAAGATTTTTATATTGATGGCAATAACGATTTGTATATTACTTTCGATAAGGGTGAGGTTGCATCTGAAAGTATTGGAACGGTTGAATTTAATGTTGGAAATATAAATTAATAAAAAGGGGTGTATTTTATGAAAAAAATTATTTCATCGGCATTGATTTGTGCAATGTTAATTGCATTGGGATCAAATGCAGTAATGGCAGAAAGCAACATGGAGAATGTTTTGGCAGATGTCAAAACAAGGATTATGGACACATCAGAGTTTGAAAAGTTTACATCAAGCACAGAAACCGATACATCAGGCAGAAATGTATACAATTTCATCTGGTCATCTCCTAATTCGGAAAAAAACGAAGTTCTGAACATTTCGGCTGATGATAACGGTGTAATTTTGAATTACAGCCGGCATAATCTGGATGATGCAATTGGCTACAGGGATGAACTGAATTTTAACAAGATGTCTACAGACGAGGCAATGGTAAAAGCTCAGGAACTGTTAAAAAAATTAAATCCGACTATCGGTGATTCACTTGTGCTTGAGAAAATGTCACAAATAGAATCACTCTATGATAATGACTATTCATTTAATGTAAGCCGCGTGGAAAACAACATTAAGGTCTATGAAAATACCGGATATCTTACGGTGAACGCAGATGCAACGGAGATAAAAAGCTTTGGTATAAACTATACCGAAGGTCTTGAATTTGGAGACGGAAGCGTACAGATAAATTCTGATGATGCTTGGGCTAAATTTGCTGAAAACTCCGGTCTTGAGCTTGTTTATCTTACAAAGTATGAAGATAATAAAAAATCTGTATATCTTGCATATGTTCCCAAAATTGAATATGATGAATATATTGACGCACAAAGCGGTGAACTTAAAGAAATTAAAAATATTTTATATGCAACAACTTTAAGCGGAGGAGGAAGCAACGGTAATTTAAAGGAAGAATCATTAGCTATGGACAGCAGTATCAATTTTACCCCTCAGGAGTTGGAGGAACTGGAAACCGTTTCTAATCTTATATCAAAAGAAGATGCTGAGAAAAAAATAAGAGAAAATCAGTTGCTCGACATTGATGAAAATATGGTTCTTGATTCATTCAGAATATATAAAGATGCATATTCCGAAGACAGATATGCAAGCCTTAATTTTTCATATTCCTATGAAGATGGCTATTATCATGCGTCTGCATCAATGGATGCAACAACCGGTGATCTATTAAGCTGGTATAATTATAATACTAAAGAAAAGGAAGATCCTAAGTACAGTGATGAGGAGTTAAATGAAATTGCTCATAATGCTTTAAAAGAACTCTCACCTAAACATTTTGCAGATGATTCTCAGAGTGACTACAGAGAATATACACCGAAGTATTATAATGAGGAATATTATAAAAATTCGTCTACATATGAAATAACAATGTACAGATACGTAAATGATGTGGTTTACAGAAGTGACAGTGCAAACATTGCAGTAAATAAATCAAACGGTAAGGTAAGCAGTTTTAATGTAAATTATTCAGACATTGAATTTCCGTCAACCGAAGGTATTTTATCTGAACAGGAAGTTATAAATAAGTTGAAGGAACAGACAAATCTTACATTGTATTATATTCCTCAGCCGTCTAATGATGAAGTAAGATACGATGATACCGTTGTACTCGGTTATAAGCTTGATGACAGCTCAATGAAAATAGATCCTAAAACAGGGCTTATAAATAAGAATAAATTTGATACAGATAAAAATGCTATTACATATGATGATATTTCAGGTCACTATGCGGAACAGCAAATTACCACACTTGCAAAATTCGGAATTGGTTTTGAAGGCGGAAAATTTATGCCTGATGAACTTATCACTCAGAAGGATTTTATTGCATTGTTGGCAGCAACAGCATGTTTTAACCAGCCTATAGTTATAGGAAAAGGAACAGATACAAATTATTATTATGAATATGGAATAGACAGAGGACTTTTAGAGGTTGACGAATCAAAGGCAGATCAGCCTATTACACGACTGGAAACAGCTGTATATATGATAAGAGCGTTGAATCTTGAAGAGGTAGCAGAACTTCAGGACATATATAATTGTCCATTTCCGGATGTTACCGATAATGTTGGATATGTAAGTATTCTTTCAGGTATGAAGATATTTAAAGGTGATGAAAACGGTAATTTCAATCCTGATATACAGCTTACAAGAGCTGATGCGGCAATACTTATATATAATTATTTATCAAGATAATTGATTAAATTGGTGTAGACAAGAAAATCTTGTCTGCACTTTTTTTGTGTTGTTACGCAAAAATATTTACAAAAAATAAAATTATTATAGTGCATAATGCTAAAATAATAATTATAAAGTTGCACTATACAATAATTTATGGTATAATTAATGTTGGTAGTTGAGATATATAGCATAATGCAAAAAAAAGGAGTGAACAAAATGATTGATTATTTGTATTATAAAAAAGATTTTAACGGCAGTATTATACCTGATGAAGAACAATTTAACAAAAATGCAGATCTTGCACAGCGTTATATTAATACGGTTATAAACTGTAAAGCAGTATATAACGAAAATGTTGTAGCAGACTGTATTTGTGCTGTTGCGGAAAAAATATATGAATACGGTGACAATGCCGGAATTAAATCGGAATCTATTGATGGGTGCAGTGTTACATATACCGATCAGGCTGTAAAAAATTTCAATACAATTTTAAAATTATACCTGCCGTCAAGTTTATTGTACAGAGGACTTTAAAAACAGAAAGGAATAATGTTTATGTCACGAATGACACTATATTTTAAAGCAGATGGTGATGAACTGAAGCTTATAGACATAAAAAGCAGTGTTTATACCGGAAATGTAAATTCATATATATGCGAATTTGAATTAAGCTGTGAATGGGAAAATATGAATGTTTTTGCTGTTTTCTGCGTCAATGAAACAGCATATACCGCAGCACTGTTAAAAGATAGAACCTGTATTCTTCCCAATGAGGTCTTGGAGGAAGAAGGCGAATTTTTTGTGGGACTGTATGCAACAAACGGTGACAGCGACAATCTTAAAAGAATCTCAACAGGTCTTATTTCTGCAAGAATAGAAAAGGGTTGTTTTACAGATGGGCTTACTCCACAAATTCCTACGCCCGATATATGGGAACAGCTTATTTCAAAAACAGTTCCGCATATAGGTGATAATAATAATTGGTTTGTATATGATATTGAAAAAAATGAATATGTGGATACAGGTATATGTGCTGTATTGGATGCAAAAGATATATATTCAAAGGAAGAAACAGACATTTTTTTAGAAAAAAAAGAAGATATATCAAATAAGGTTACAGATATTAGTTATGCCACAAACAGTTCATACCCAACGGCAAATGCTGTAATCAATTTTGTGAGTAATGTTTGCGGAAATTATCAGGATAAATATTATTTGGTCAGTAATGATGATGAGTTAAACGATAAAAGTTATGACGTCATACAATGCTATCCCAATATTAACTATTTACATAACTATGTAGAAGGACTGCTTCAGATGTTTCAGCAGCATGTATACAAAGTTTCGTCTCTTAAGGAAATTGATGGTGTTTTCCTCACGTTAAAAAACGCTTATCCAAATATAGATTGTATGCTGACAGCAACTCCTAAAACAAAAACAAATATTACAGAACGACTTGAACTAAATACAATTTATGATTTGGGTAAACAGACAAATTTTGTATTGACACTGCCTGCAGCTGATTACGGTAACTTTATTCAGGTTGATTTTCTCAGCGGTGATACTGCACCGACATTGACAATCTCAGCATCTTCC
>CASFSH010000256.1 GCA_949297205.1 uncultured Bacillota bacterium
CGGATAATCTCTGTAATTGTGTTTCTTCCGCAAAAAGATTGATCTGCATTTCACTTCTACCGCCTTTATTATAGTATCTTTATTATACCATAATCTGACGATTTTTTCAACACTTTTTTTCTGAATTTTTAGAGGTTACCTTAATATATTCTTTCAGCATTTTGCATAGCTTTTTCGGTAAAAATATTTGTCTTATTTTCCCTGTACAATGTATTACCGCCGGTCCTGATTATACGGTTTCGCAAGTAACATATTTAATTTCGGACACATAAACACAAAAAGTTCATTTAATGATGATAGCATAGAGTCTACGCTTTGGCGCGTACTCCTTGCACAGCTTCCTTTTGTTAGTAAAGCACATCAGATTTTTGCAGTTCCATTTTGCCTACGCATTGCCAAAACATACGATTATCCAGCAAATATTTCTCTATCGTGTTTGTGCTTTGTTCTTCCTCGTACAGATATAGCCTGAAGTTTTCAATAAGTTCATTTGTAATAATCCTTGGTTGCATTTATAATCACGCCCTTTCAAGAATATATTTTACCATAGAATAAAAAATATCCTTGAAAACAAGGGATTAATGAACTTAATTCAGCATATTAACAAGATTATCCGGTATTTTGACATTGCTTATAATATCATCAAGTTCTTCTGCATGACAGAGATTATGTAAGCAAGTTTTATTGAATTTACTGCTGTCGCAAAGAAGTATTTTCTTTTTTGATTGTTTCATCATTACTTGTCTCAGATTGTTTTCCTCTATGGAATTATCCGTAATCCAGCCTTCGCTTGAAATGCCCCTGCACGAAAAAAACATAACATCGGCATTATAATTTGCTGCTGTGCGTTCAGCGTCATACCCGACATATGATAAGGATTTATTAATCATATGTCCGCCTGTACATATGTTGTTAATTCCCATTTCTCCGAGAATAAAAGAGGTTTTTGCACTGCTTGTTATGACGATAAGATTTTTGAAATCGGCAAGAAACGGAACAAGAGCGCATGCACTTGTGGAACCATCAAGCATGATTGTATAACCGTCTTTTATGTGTGCTGATGCCTTTTGCGCAATATTGTTTTTTTCTATATTATGCTCCTGCCGACGGAGTATAAAGGGTATTTTTTCGTCCGCTGAATTTGTTTTGAGTGAAACTGTACCGTAGGAACGCCGGATAATGCCTTTTTGCTCCAGCTTTATAAGATCGCGTCTGAGAGTGGGCAGACTTATGCACAGCTGTTTTGCAAGCTCCGTTGTTCTTAAGGTGTCATGATTAAATAATATATTGATTATTTTTTCTTCTCTGTCATAAAACGGCATATAACACTCCTCCCGAATAAAATTATAATTCTTTTAAATAATTTTAACATAATAAAATGCAAAAATCAATCAAAATAATCACAAAAAAACTCAAATTTTGATTTTTATTTAATAATTAATTATAAATATTGACTTTTTTATACGATAAGTGTATAATGAGCCACAGGAGGTGCAAAAAAAATGTCATATAGTATTATAGAGATTGGTAGGAAGCTGAGCGAATGTAGTTGTAACTGCGGAAAACAACACATTTCATCTGTAAAATGTGTAATAACGGAGAGCGGAGCAATAAACAAGCTGCCCGAGATATTAAAGGAATATAATGCTAAAAATGCTTTTATTATTGCAGATAAAAATACACATAAAGCAGCAGGTGAACAGGTATGTGATATATTAAAGGAAAGCGATATATGTTATTCTGAATTTATTTACGAAACCAACACCCTTGCTCCGGACGAAAAAGCGGTCGGAGATGTTATTATGCATTATGATAGTGACTGTGACGTCATTGTAGGAGTCGGCTCGGGAGTAATTAACGATATAGGCAAAATAGTAAGTAAAGTGGCCGATAAGCCATACATAATAGTGGCAACGGCACCATCTATGGACGGATATGCTTCAGCAACATCATCAATGGAATTAAACGGATTAAAGGTATCACTGTCGAGCAGATGTGCAGATGTAATAATAGGAGATATAAGCATATTAAAAAATGCCCCGGATCGAATGCTTAAATCGGGACTTGGTGATATGCTTGCAAAATATATAAGTATATGTGAGTGGCGTATTTCCAATATTATAAACGGAGAATATTATTGCGAGGAAGTGGCAGAGCTTATCAGAAAAGCATTAAGATGTTGTGTAAAAAATACACAAGGACTTCTTTTGAAAAATGAAACAGCGGTAACGGCTGCATTTGAAGGCTTGGTTTTAGGCGGAATGGCAATGGAATTTGCCGGGCTGTCACGACCCGCATCCGGAGTGGAACACTATTTCTCCCACATATGGGATATGCGTGGTCTTGAATTTGGTACCGATACGGATTTGCATGGAATACAAT
>CASFSH010000257.1 GCA_949297205.1 uncultured Bacillota bacterium
GTTAACTGCTATGGTGGAACTTCGTAAGACTGCAGATGCTTTGGAATGTATAGTTTCAAAAGAATTTTGGCCTTTCCCAACATATGAGGATCTGATGTATAGAGTTTAAAATTATATATTTAATAAATATCTGCCGCAAAATGCGGCGGATATTTATTTTTTAATGATATTATTTGATTATATGATATATTTATTTTTGCCGGGAATAGGTTGGAATTTTATCATATTTGTATTGACATATAAATAAAAATTTAATATAATATGCAGTATTAATTGAATAGATGCAAATTTTTATATAAAAAGAAACAGAACGGAGATATATTGATGAATATAATAATTGCCGGTTGCGGAAAGGTAGGACAAAAACTTGCCCAACAACTTAATAGCGATGAACATCAGGATATTACTGTAATCGATCAGAAATATAATATTGTGCAGCAGGTTGTAAGCAGAAATGACATTATGGGAATTGCAGGAAGTTGTACAAATCTGGACACATTGCTTGAAGCTGGTATAAAAAACGCAGATATATTGATAGCAGTTACAGGATCGGATGAAATAAATATTATAACATGTTTGATTGCAAAAAAAGCCGGTAATTGTCAGACTATTGCCAGAGTCAGAAAACCGGAATATAATAAAAATCTTCATGTATTTAAAGAAGATCTGGGACTTGCAATGGTTATAAATCCTGAACAGGCTGCAGCCGATGAAATGGCGAGAATACTTCGTTTTCCTTCGGCAATACAGATAGACACCTTTGCAAAGGGAAGAATTGAAATATTAAAATTTAAAATACCTGGTGATTGCACCTTAAACGATATGGCGGTTGCGGATATAAGGACAAAATTGGGATGTGACATATTGGTTTGCGGTGTTGAGAGAAAGGAAGAAGCATTTATTCCGGGGGGAGATTTTATTTTAAAGGAAAATGATTTTGTCAGTTTTGTTGCTTCACCTCAAAATTCTGCATATTTCTTTAAAAAAATAGGGTTTAAAACAAATAGAGTAAAGGATACAATCATTGTGGGAGGAGGAGATACAGCTTACTATCTTGCAAAAAACTTGATGCAAACAGGAATCAAGGTAAAGATTATAGAACATAATGAAAAAAGATGCGAAGAATTGTGTCAATTGTTACCGAAAGTATCAATTATAAATGCTGATGGAACAGATAATCAATTGCTTATGGAAGAAGGATTGGAAAATGCCCAGTCTTTTGTTGCGTTGACCAATATTGATGAAGAGAATATTATGTTATCATTGTTTGCGAAGAGTAAGATGCCGGGGAAAATAATAACAAAGATAAATAGAATAGCATATGATAATGTAATAAATAACCTTGATCTTGGGACAATAATATATCCGAAAAATATAACAGCAGAACATATTGTGAATTTTGTCAGAGCAAAGATCAATTCCATAGGCAGTAATATTGAAACAATGCATATTATCTTGAATGGTAAGGCAGAGGCTTTGGAATTTAAAATAACAGCAAACTCTCCAATAATAAATAAATCACTGGAAGAATTACCATTAAAAGAAAATGTGCTTATTGCGTGTATATACCGTAACGGAACGGTTTTTTCCCCTCGTGGAAAAGATGTTATACTACCGGGGGATACGGTAATTATTATAACATTAAAATCGGGACTGAGCGATATAGAAGATATATTGGAACAAGGAAAGAAATAAAGATATGAATTATAGAATGATATTAAATATATTGGGATGGGTTCTTAAATTTGAAGCAGCGGTAATGCTGTTGCCTCTCTCATGTTCGCTTATTTACATGGAAAAAACAGCGATATGTTTTGTTATATGTATATTAATATGTTTTTTGTTTGGTATGCTTCTTACAAAAATAAAGCCAAAAACGAAAACAATGTTCTCCAAGGAAGGATTTACAACTGTTGCTCTTTCATGGATTGTTATAAGTATATTTGGTGCATTGCCGTTTGTAATATCAAGTTCAATTCCTAATTTTGTTGATGCACTGTTTGAAACTGTATCGGGATTTACAACAACAGGTGCGTCGATTTTGTCTGATGTTGAGTCACTTCCAAAGGGAATTCTTTTCTGGAGAAGCTTTACACATTGGATAGGCGGAATGGGAGTTCTGGTATTTTTGGTTGCTATACTTCCTCTTTCCGGCGGAAATAATATGTATTTGTTAAAAGCAGAAAGCCCGGGGCCGTCTGTCAGTAAACTTGTTCCGAAAATAAGATCCACAGCGAAAATATTATATAGTATCTACAGCGTTATGACATTAGTTGAAATTATTATTTTGTTATTCGGCGGAATGGACCTTTTCGAAGCAATGACAATATCTTTCGGCACAGCCGGAACAGGTGGTTTTGCAGTGAGAAACTCAAGTTTGGCAGATTATTCGTCTTTTATACAGAATACTGTGACAACATTTATGATTCTATTTGGTGTAAATTTCAGTTTGTATTATCTGATTCTTGTTAAAAAATTTAAGGAGGCTTTTCAATCAGAAGAATTTAGAACTTATATTTTAATTATAGTTGTTGCTACCTTAATGATATGTTTGAATTCATATCCTTTATTTGATGATTTAGGAAATGCTTTAAAGCATAGTGCATTTCAGGTTGCATCAATTATGACAACAACTGGATTTGCCACAGATGATTTTAACAGGTGGCCTGAATTTTCAAAAGGAATTCTTGTAATACTTATGATGATAGGTGCTTGTGCAGGCAGTACCGGAGGCGGCATAAAGGTATCAAGATTGATTATTGCTTTAAAAACTGTTGCAAAGGAATTAATTCTTACAGCACATCCGAAAAGTACAAGAAAAATTACTTTGGACAGAAGAGTTGTAGAACATGAAACAATACGTTCTATTAATGTGTTTATAATGGCATATGCATTTATATTTGTTGTGTCAACTCTTATAATTGCAATAGATGATTTTAATTTTACGACAAATTTTACTGCCGTTGCAGCAACAATTAATAATATAGGACCCGGTCTTGAGGCAGTAGGACCAGTGGAGAATTTCAATGGGTTTTCCTATTTGTCGAAAGTGGTGCTGACTTTTGATATGCTTATAGGCAGACTGGAAATATTCCCTATGCTTATGTTGTTCTCACCGTACACATGGAAAAAATAATAGTTATATATATTTATAACTTGGTTTATATATAACAGTAAAATAAAGGAGATTGCAATGAAATTAAAGGAAATAATAAATATAATCGAAAAAGAATATCCGCCAATTCTTGCTTATGATTGGGATAATTCGGGATTGTTTTATGGTAATCCTGAAAAAGATATAAGAAGGATAATTGTTACGCTTGATATTACTCCCGAAGTAGTATTGCAGGCAATTAAAAATAAAGCTGAGTTAATTCTTGCACATCATCCGATTATAATGGAGGGCATAAAAAAACTTTCGGGTAATTCAATGGCGATTAAGATGATTACCGAAGCAATAAAAAATGATATTTCAGTATATTCTGCACATACAAATATGGATACCGCAAAAAATGGAATAAATCAGAAATTAGCAGCAATATTCAGTCTTAAAGATGTGGAAATACTGGAAAATGATAAGCCGTTTGATGATTGCGGATTGGGAAGAATAGGCTTGCTTGAAAAAGAAATGCCGCTTTTTGAATTTTGTGAGGTTGTAAAGCAAAAACTCAATACTCCTTTTGTGCGTCTTTGCGGAGAGAACAGACCTGTAAAAAAGGTTGCGGTGGCTTCGGGAAGCTGCTCTGAGTATGTTCCGACCGCGATAAAAAAAGGTGCAGATGTTATT
>CASFSH010000258.1 GCA_949297205.1 uncultured Bacillota bacterium
ACATAGTTTCCTGAATGTATGAAAGTTGTTTTTTTCCAATCGGTAACAGGCGAATAATCGGTATCGCTTTTAATATAAATTCTTCGATATAAGCAATCCTCATCTTTGCAATAGCTGTAGGCAATTCTGATATCATACCACTTATCCGACAAGCTTTCATATATAACGGTTTTCCCGTTATCCGTATGAATTTTGTTATTTTTTATCATTAATATCTGATCATGATTTTTTATTCCGAGCAATTCCATTTGAACGGTGTCCGCCGGGCAATTGTTCTGTGTTTCAAGCTTAAACGAAAAATCAATATACGATTCACAGCGTTCGGCTGTTGTTGTTATATACCCACAAGCATCACCTTTAATTGCAATAGCTAACCTTTTGTCTTTCACAACGCTTGTTATATTTTCCGCCGAACTATAGTACCAGCTTCCCAATCCATTCATCTTTTCCGAAAGCTTCGGAATATGCCCTGCATCAAGATATGCAAGTTTTTCCTCACCGTAGCTTATTTCATTATTGCTGGTACTTACATTATTTACCTTTGGAAACAATTCACCAAAACTGTTGCAAACCTCCCTATGCTCAATTTTACTTATGTATAATTCAGAGGTGTTGCTTGCAGCAAACCTAACATAGTTTCCGGAATAAGTATGATTCAGCTTTTTCCATGGTGTTATAGGTCTGTACATATTATCCGTACATCGAAAAATTCTCCGATACATCGTATTTGTGCCTTTGTTATAGTTATATACTATTCTCAGATCAACGAATTTCTCGGGAACATTTTCATAAATAACGCTTTTTTCATTATCTGTATACAATTTCCCGTTTTTTACCGACAGAATCCTATCATTTGAATTTAATCCGAACAACTCCATTTGAATTGTATCTTGTGCATATTCTCCATTCTGTTTATATTTAAAAGAAAAATCAATGTAAGAGTCTGTTCCGGTAACCTGCGTTACGATATAACCGCAGGCGGTTCCTCGTAATAACAATGAACTTCTGTCATCTTCCGTAACAGATGTAATTGTACCCGTATCACCATAATACCAGCTTCCCAATCCGTCCTTTCTTTCCGACGGTCTCGGAATGTATGTTGTGTCTAAATGTGCCAACAGCTCAGTTTGATATGGGGTATTCTCGTTCGCTGCGGCAAATACCGCAAATGTGTTAATAATCATGAAACCCGCAACTATCAGACAAATAATTCTTTTCATAATTATAATCACTAAACCCTTTCACAAAACTCAAGTTTGAAATAATATCGTCCAGATTGCCGCCTTGCAGTGAACGGTAATGTTCAAATATACCGCACACTGCATAAGCGGTAAAATAGGCGATTTTTGCAAACTTCACTTTCTTGTATCTGATTGATTAGAATAAACCTTTCCCATTTATTCAATTCCTTCACCAATTTCGTTTCCGGTTTTTACGGTAACTTTACCAATACCCGATACAATTTTGCTGTCAGCAGTGTTTGAATATCCCGATATACCAACATACATATCAGCGCTCATATCCACCGTACAAGTTCCGGCACATATCCATTCATCCTGTTCGTTTACTTTATAATATCCGGTAAATTCATTACCGTTTCTTATAATTCTCAGCCATTGATGGCTTTCTTCTCCAACGTTTGTTCCGATATAAGAGTATGTTCCTGAATCGTCACTTCTCCATGTAAACGGTCTTGCATCTCCCCATCGGAACGTTACGTTTTTAGATTCAGGTGTATCGCTTTCACGCATCGTCACACCCAACTGTGCCAGACAATTCGTTGTTCTGTCCTCCCATGTTCCATGCGGTGTTTTATAAACCTCAACAATAATATCCGCACGAGGATTGTCCTTATCGAGTTTTATCAATTTATTCATGAACGAACCGCTGTCTGCATTCAGCCACAAATTGAAACCAGTTGTTTCAAATTCAAAATATCCGCTTTCATATACCGTTCCGTCACCATATGTTTTCTTATTATCCGTTCTCGACAATGCCCAATCAGCGTCATATGTCGATACTTTCCATTCATTGTCTTCCGTATCGTTGTCAATTCCCGCAAAATACAACTCTCGTCTTCTGACATTTCCGTCGGCAAAGTATTCAACCGTTAATTTATGAATCCCTTTATTGACAACTTTTACATAGTATTCGCCCTTTTCTCCGCTAACCTCCAAGCCATCATCTGATTTAAACGTCACACATTCATCAAGAACTTCACATTCATTTCCCTGTGAATCAAAAGCGGAAACGATAAGCTTTGAACTATCATCCGGACTTAATACTCTCTTTCCGTCAAGTTTCAATGTGAAATCATCAAAAAATACCGATTTTACGATGATTTCCTTTTCTTTTGTAAATATCTTGCCATTTTGCTCAGCTGTCACAGTAATAACCGCCGTGCCGTCTTCAATGAATTTGATTTCGCCGTTTTCGGATACCTCTGCAATCCGTGTATCGGATGATGTGTATTTTACATTTTCCGGTATTCCGTAACAACCGAACATTGTCCGATACTTTATGAACATCTGTCTTGTATCACCCTTAACAAACCTATCGCCGGGTATATTTACAAAAACATCTTGAATTTCATCATCAACCGTTACGGTAAAATTCGTACTAACGGTTTTACCGCCGTATTCGACCGTAATTGTGATTGTTGATACTCCTCTGTTCAAAGCGTTCACTACTCCGAAATTATCAACTGACGCAACATCGATATTTGAGCTTACAAAACTCACACCGCACTTATCAATATCAATACACGATGTATCTTTTCTTTTTGCTTTAACCGCAAGGCTGAGCTGTTCTCCCGATTTCAGAGCTGTTTTGCTGTTTTCTCCCGTGTACGGATTATACACATAAACCGAATTGACACCGTCCTGATTATCAGCATATTTATTGTACTGCACAAGTCCGATTTCGGAATAGTCAATATCTTGTGTTCCGATGCCGTAAACCTCAGAGTCATAAGCGAACCTCAAATCGCCGTTATCAACATCTATAAATTTAGGATCGACTCCGATTAAAGAATTTTGGTCATATTTTG
>CASFSH010000259.1 GCA_949297205.1 uncultured Bacillota bacterium
TACATATAATATGGGTGTGGGCATGAGTGTTGTTGTATCAAAGAAGGATGCTGACAAGGCGCTTGAGATTCTTGACAATGCTTATATTATCGGAGATATCGTATCAGGTGAAGGCGGTGTTACGCTGTGCTGAAATCTAAAATTGCGGTTCTTGTAAGCGGCGGCGGAACAAATTTGCAGGCTTTGATTGATGCACAAAAAAGCGGAATAATAAAAAGCGGCGAAATTACCCTTGTTATCTCCAACAAAGAAAATGCATATGCATTACAGAGGGCAAAGGATAACGGTATTAAGGCACTGTATATAAAAAAAGATGAGGATTTTGAAAAAAATCTTATAAATGAACTCGAAAATAACGGCATACAATTGATTGTACTTGCAGGTTTCCTGGTAATATTAAGTGAAAATTTTGTAAAAAGGTATCCTGACAGAATAATAAACATACACCCCTCGCTGATACCGTCCTTCTGCGGAGACGGATTTTACGGACTTAAAGTGCATGAGGCGGCTTTAAATCGGGGTGTAAAAATTACAGGGGCGACAACTCATTTTGTGAATGAGATTACCGACGGCGGAAAGATTATAATGCAGAAAGCAGTGGAAATAAAGGATAACGATACGCCTGAAATATTGCAAAAACGTGTTATGGAGGAAGCGGAATGGAAAATACTTCCTTTATCGGTGGAAAAAATATCAAAGGAATTGTCGGAAAATTGAAAGGAGATGTGCAGGCATAATGATAAATGAGTTATGTGTAAACAAATATCCCGGCAGGGGTATAATAATCGGTGCAACACCGGACGGAGAAAATGCGGTTATTGCATATTTTATTATGGGCAGATCGGAGAACAGCAGAAACAGAATTTTTGTTGAAGAAGACGGCGGAATTAAAACAAAAGCATTTGATGAATCAAAGATGACTGACCCTTCCTTGATAATATATTCACCTGTTAAGGTTTTGGGAAATGTTACCATTGTAACAAACGGAGATCAGACAGATACGGTTTATGAATTTTTAAAGGATAATAAGACTTTTGAGCAAGCTTTGAGAACAAGAGAGTATGAGCCTGATGAACCGAACTTTACTCCGAGAATAAGCGGTATGCTGGATCTTGATAACGGATTTAAGTATAAATTGAGTATTTTAAAATACAATAACGGAAATTGTCAGAGAAACTTTTATGAATATGAAAATAAGGTAGACGGAAAGGGACACTTAATACACACTTACAAAACAGACGGAAATCCTATTCCTACATATGAGGGTGAACCACGTGAAATAGAGTTAAATAATGATTTTAATGCGTTCTGTGATGATTTGTGGAAAAGTCTTGACGCGGAAAACAAAGTGTCTTTATTTGTAAGATATATTAATTTAAAGGATAAATCAATTAAAACAAAGATAATAAACAAAGCAGAAATGGAATAATACATTTTCAGTCACTAAATAGAAAGGAAAGTAGTAAAATGAATGAATTGGAATTAAAATACGGATGTAACCCCAATCAGAAGCCGTCAAGAATATTAATGGAAAACGGCAGTGATTTACCTATTGAAGTTCTGAACGGAAAACCGGGATATATAAATTTCCTTGATGCACTTAACAGCTGGCAGCTGGTATGTGAACTGAAAAAGGCAACAGGATTACCTGCTGCAGCCTCTT
>CASFSH010000260.1 GCA_949297205.1 uncultured Bacillota bacterium
CATGGGGGACAGATAAGAATACCGGGAATCGGAGGGATGTTATGTCCTAAAACAAATCTTACAGACAAAACAAAAATTTTGTTTCCAAAATATTTCGGAGGGGAATATGACATAGGGGATACAAAAGCCATAGTGTCGAGAGGAATAGGAAATCCGGCAATAATTCCGAGAATATTTAATAAACCGGAGATATGTTCTATTATTTTAAAAAGTGAGAACTAAAGATAATGTATTAAAAAAGGACCGAACAGTACATTACTGCGGTCCTTTTTAAGTTTTTGTAAATAAATTTTTATTCCTCTGTGCTGTCAGATGAAGTGCTGCTTTGCATTACCGAAGCCATATTTTCGGTTTCAACAAGAGTAATGCCGTATTCGGATTTTTTCTCATCCAAATAATCAGCAAATTTATCGGAGAGAATTCTCATTTTTATATCGTCTGCAAAGGATGAGGCATCAAGGGGAAGTCTTTGAATGATGTGATAGCCATAATCGGACTCACAAAAACCTATGCCGCCGATTTCAAGAGAATCAACGCAATCCTGAAATTCCTGTACCATTTCTCCGTCGGTAAAAACATATCCGTCAGGATTGGAAGCAGAACCCGGATCTTCGGAATATTCGCTCACCAGGGAATCGAAATCTTCACCCGATAAAGCTCTTTGATAAATATCCTCGGCTTTTTTCTTTGCTTCTGCTTTTTGTTCCTCGGAGTATGCCGTTCCGGTGTCGGAATCCTGAGTTAAAATCAAAACATGTTTTGCGCGTCTGTAACCGGAATAATATTCATTCTGGTTTTCGTCGTAAAAGGATTGAATTTCATCCTCCGTTACCTGAGTTTCCTGGGCAAATTGAAGGTATACCTGTTCATTGCAGTAAGCGGACTTACACAGAAAATCCATAAAATCATCACTTATTTTTGTGGAATTCAAAAATTCTTTATATCCGCCGTTTTGATTATATTGAGAAACAAGATCATTCTTTTTTTGTGCAATAGAATCATTTGCTTCTTTAGTAAACTCATTTCCGAGCTTTTCGTAAATTTCAATATATGCAATATTGTTCACTGCTGTTTCAAGAGCTTTTTCCTTTGCAACATCAATTGCTTTTTGCCCGTTAATCTCTATAGTTTCCCAATCTTCATCGCTTGACAGTTCGGTCCCTTGCATCTGCTGTTTCAGATTGTTAAGATAAAAGTCATATTCGGAAGCAGTGATTTTATAATCACCCACAGTCGCTATTACAACGTCTGAAGAGAATAAACTGCATCCTGAAGCGGTGAGCAAAAAAGACAAAGCTGTTATACCGCAAAAGATTTTTTTATTCATCAGAGTCAATCCTTTCTTTTGTTAATATAAAGTTCATTATATATTATATATCATTTTGCCTCATTCTTCAACCTTATTACAGCTTGTAATAAAAACTTAATATTTTCGAAAAGTTTGAAGTGATCATTGCATCGGTATATCAGAGTGGGGATATTTGATGATGATAAAGTTATTTTGCCTTGAAATTCTTTAAGCAGTGCAATAAAAACTTCGGGAGCAGCCATATTGGGAGCAAATTTCAGGACAACGGTTGTTTTTTTTGCATTTATGTCGGTTATACCTGCACTATTTGCTATATGCTTCAATAGTGCAATTTTTATAAGATTTGATACAGGTGCGGGAGGTTCGCCGTAACGGTCTATAAGTTCGTCGGTAACTTCTATGGAATCTTCTTCCGAGGATATGGCGGCAATTTTTTTGTATATATCAATGCGCTGGTTGGGGCTTTCGATATATTGTTCGGGAATGTAAGCGTCAATATCAAAGTCAACAGAGGTTGTAATTTCTTCTTTTGCCTCAACACCCTGAAGCTCGTCAATACTTTCTTTAAGTATTTTGCAGTACATATCATATCCCACGGAATCCATATGTCCGTGCTGCTGCGCGCCTAAAAGATTTCCTGCGCCCCTTATTTCCAAATCGCGCATTGCAATTTTAAATCCTGAACCGAATTCGGTAAATTCCTTTATGGCACGCAGACGTTTTTGTGCAACATCGGAAAGTACCGAATTTGTTTTGTAAGTGAAATATGCATATGCGCTTCTGTTTGAACGTCCTACTCTGCCTCGCAGCTGATATAGCTGCGCAAGCCCCATTTTGTCTGCATTTTCTATAATCATTGTGTTTGCATTGGGAATATCAAGACCTGTTTCTATAATTGTTGTGCAAACAAGAATGTCTGTTTTTCCGTTTACCATGTCATACATAATATCTTCAAGCTCGGTTTCGTTCATTTTTCCGTGCCCCACCGCAACAACCGCATCGGGAATAAGTTCGGCAATTCGGTTTGCAACCTTGTAAATGCTTTCTACTCTGTTGTGAAGATAGAAAACCTGACCGTTTCTTGACAACTCTCTTTTCATTGCATCTATTAAAATTGCCTCGTTGTATTCAAGCACATAGGTTTGTACGGGATAACGGTTTTCGGGAGGCGTTTCCAAAACACTCATGTCACGAATGTTTATCATAGACATATGAAGCGTTCTCGGAATCGGTGTTGCGGTCATGGAGAGAACGTCAACATTTTTTTTAAGTTCCTTTAATTTTTCTTTGTGGGTTACACCGAAACGCTGTTCCTCATCAATAATAAGAAGTCCCAAGTCCTTAAATTCAACATCTTTCTGAAGCAGTTTGTGAGTGCCGATTACTATATCTACAGCTCCGCTTTTTAGGTCTTTTATTATCTTTTTCTGTTGTGCGGGAGTTCTGAAACGGGAAAGCATTTCAGTTCTTATTGCAAATCCGTCCATACGTTTGCAGAAGGTGTCATAATGCTGCATGGCAAGAACGGTTGTGGGGCATAGATATGCTACCTGTTTTGAATTTACCGCCGCCTTAAAAGCTGCCCTTATGGCAACCTCGGTTTTTCCGTAGCCCACATCACCGCAAAGAAGCCTATCCATGGGACGTGTGCTTTCCATGTCCTTTTTAACCTCTTCAATGCTTCTCAGCTGGTCGTCGGTTTCGTCATACGGAAAGCTGTCTTCAAAATCCCGCTGCCACGGCCCGTCTGGAGGATATGCAAACCCTACAGTGT
The DNA here is from genome assembly GCA_949297205.1 of uncultured Bacillota bacterium. Classification (GTDB taxonomy): domain Bacteria; phylum Bacillota; class Clostridia; order UBA1381; family UBA1381; genus RGIG1988. The sequence goes on from CASFSH010000260.1 coordinate 3,084, forward strand.
TAGAACGCTGTGCATATAAGGCAATCAATTGCTTTGCAATGTTTTTTGTGGATTTTCTTACCCGCTCTTTTGATTTGTTCCATTCATTGCTGTTAAGTTTGTTCAGTTTTATTTCCTTGTCGGTATTTCCGATATATTTATACAGCATATCCATCTGGCCCACGGGGATATAGAGAGAATCGGTGCCGTAATACTGAATCTGAAGATAATCCTTTGTAACACCAGAAACTGTTATTTTTTTTAGGCCTGCGTATCTTCCGATACCGTGAGTCTGATGTACAACATAATCTCCGGGATTAATATCGTTATAGGATTTTAACCGCTTTGTATTTTCAATTTTTCTTTTTTGGCGTTTTTTCTCGGTATTAAAAATTTCCTGTTCCGATATAAGAACAAAATTAAGGTCAGGATATTCAAACCCTTTTTTCAGTTCTCCGCAGATTACGGAAATTTTTCCCGGTTTAAAATCTTTTCGTTCATTGAGAAAAACGGCGGGTATATCCTTGTCATTTAAAATTCCTGCAATATTTTCTCCTCTTCCTCTGTTTGACGCAAGAATTATTACTGTGGTGCCGTTTTTTTGCCATGCAGTCAAATCGTTGAAAAGATAGTCTATTTTACCGTGCAGACTTATGGTTGCACGGCTGTTAAAATCAAACAGGGCTTTGTAATTGCATATAATTGAGGAGTGGGTGAGAGAATTTACCGAAACATGACAATAATTCTGCAATCTGTTGCAAAATTCCTCAAAGGTAAGAGAAAAATCAATTCCGTCTGTAAGAAGAAGCCCTTTTTCGGTAAGGTCTTTTATAATTTCGCCCTGTTCCCAGTCAAGAGATTTTGAACGCTCCGCAAGTCTTTTCGGTTCGTGAAGAAAGAGCAAAGTGTCCTTTTCGGGAAAATAATCAAGGAGAGAATATATTTTTCCGTAAATAAAAGAAGCATACTTGTCAATGGCAGGGAAACTTCTGTTTTCGGATATTGTTTCAATATCGGATTTTAAAGTATTTATAAGTGTGGAATAATCATTTTTCTTTTTTTTCAGCTTGTTGATTTTTTCTGTAAGAAAATCAGTTAACGCCGCCCTTTTTTCACCGTCATAAATTGCTTCTCTGCATGGAAGAATAACAGCGTTTTGAGAAACCTCCATAGAACGCTGTGAAACATAATCGTATACCCGTATTGAATCAATTTCATCATCAAAAAACTCGATACGGTAAGGAAGGTCGTTTGCGGGAGAAAAAACATCGACAATACCGCCGCGGACTGCGAACTGACCGCAGCCTTCAACAGTATCGGAACGGGTATATCCCATATTGACAAGGGTGTTTGCAAGGTTATCTGTATCACAAATCGCTCCCTGTGTAAGAGTCAGGGTGTTTTGTGACAGCTTTTCGGGAGGAATGGTATATCCCAGTAATGCTTCAAGGGAGGTTACAACAATGTAATTTTTTTTCAAAGAAAGAATGTCATGAAGAACATTTATTCTTTTTTGCTCACTGAAATGCCCCAGTGCCTCAATGTTGTAGTATATATATTCACGGGCGGGGAAAAACAGGGCATTGCCGCAAAAAAATTTTAAATCGTAAAAAAGGTTTTTGGCCTCGTCGTTGCTGTACATAACAACAAGGGCCGATTTGTCTGAAATTGAGGAGGAGATAAAGTGAGCAAGAGCGGAATCCGCTATTCCCGAAACAGAAACAGGGGGATTGTCAAGTGATTTAATAAAGCTTTTGAATGTATCGCTGTTTTTTAAAACGTCTACAAAATTCATAATTTCACCACCGTATATAACTTTAAAAATACGCAGCAAAACAGCATCTCCAAAAGGCATCCGACCAATTGTGACATAAAGGGCGGGTAAATTGTATAATTTCGAAATCACGTATATAAGGGGCTCCGAAAATATACAGAATACACAGCCTTTGGATGTTATAGGGAGAGCTGTAATTGCATATGATATAACCTAAGCGCAAATGTCCCCGTCTCATAAAGCGACGGAGTCTATTTCAAAATTTCAGTGGGAGTTATAATCTTCCGCTGAAACCTTGAGGAGCTAACGCTCCCTGCACAGGTTGCAATTTGTCATAATTTTGTTCATTGCAAGCAAAGCAGAAGCGTTATTCCGATTAAAAAAATGTTTGTAAAGATAAAGCTATTTGGAATTGTATTTATTCATAGTATAATTAACGCCGTTATTAATTATGTCAAAAACCGCATCGGAAGTTTTTATTATTGCGTTTTCCAAAACGGGGATTTCATCCTTGTTGAATCTTCCCAGGACAAAATCGGCAAGTTCGGTATTTTCGTTTGCGGCAGAGCCTATGCCCATTCTGATACGTATAAAATCCTCCGACCTGAGCTGATAAATAATGGATTTTAATCCGTTATGACCGCCGGCACCGCCTTTTGCGCGTATTCTTATTCGTCCTCTTTCCAAAGCAGTATCGTCAGATATGACTATAACGTGGTCAACGGGAATTTTGTAAAAATTAACAAATTCCATAACGCTGTCCCCGGATAAGTTCATGTATGTCTGAGGCTTTAAGAATAATATCTTTTCGCCCTTGTAGGTCATTTCTCCGAATAAGCCTTTGAATTTAAGTTTATTTATTTTAAAATTGTATTGTCCCGACATATAATCCAAAGTTTCAAAGCCGATATTGTGCCTTGTCATTCTGTATTCATTTCCGGGATTTCCCAGTCCTACAACCAAATACATTTATATACTGTCCTTTCGGTTTAATAATTGTACTTTAATGAAAGTAAGAAAAATTACTTGCGGCGGTCCTTCCAGTTTTCCTTGTTTACCTGTCTTGCGCGGGCAATGGCAAGATTATTTTCGGGTACTGTGTCGGTAATGGTAGAGCCGGCGGCAGTATAACCTCCGTTTTCAACCGTTACGGGAGCAACCAGGTTTGTGTTGCAGCCGATAAAGCAGTCGTCGCCTATTGTTGTTCTGTACTTTTTCTTTCCGTCATAATTTACCGTAACCGTTCCGCAGCCGAAGTTTACACGTTCGCCCACATCGGAGTCCCCTACATAGGTAAGATGAGATACCTTTGTGCCGTCTCCGATATTTGAATTTTTAAGCTCCACAAAATCTCCGATACGTGCCTTTTTACCTACATGGGTATTGGGTCTGATGTATGCAAAAGGACCTACCGTTGTGCCTTCATCAACGGTACATTCCAGTAGTACCGAGGATTGAATTGTAACGTTGTCGGCAATTTGTGATGCAGTAATTTGTGTCCCTGAACCTATCGTGCAGTTACTGCCAATCTTTGACCCTGATTTTATATAAACATTGGGATAAATAATTGTGTCATTTCCTATTTCAACATTATCCTCTATTATTGTGGTATCGGGAAGAATAAAGGTAACACCGTTTTTCATGTGTTCTTTAATAATTCTCTGCTGCATTATTTTTTCCGCTTCAGAGAGCTGTATTCTGTCGTTTATTCCTCTTATTTCGTCATTATCGGAAATTGCAAAGCCGCCGATTTTCTTTCCTTCCGACAGCAGAATTTCAAGAGTATCGGTAAGGTAATATTCGCCCTGTGCATTGTTTGGTGTAAGTTTTTCCAAAGCGCCCAGGAGGGCTTTTCCGTTAAATACATACATTCCGGAATTTATTTCCTTTATCTTTTTTTCTTCATCACTTGCGTCTTTTTGTTCAACAATTTTTAAAACATTTCCGTCTTTGTCTCTTACAATTCTTCCATAGCCTGTTGCGTCGTCAAGAATTGCGGTAATAACCGTTGCGCTGTTGCCGCTTTTTGCATGGTATTCTACGGCGCTTTGCATTGTTTCTGCCGTAATAAGGGGAGCGTCGCCTGTAAGAACCGTTATATATCCGTCATCAATAAATGAGGCGGCCTGCATAAGAGCATGACCAGTGCCCTTTTGTTCTGCCTGAATTGCATATTCGCATTTGTCGCCGATAATTTCTTTAACGGTATCCGCACCGTGTCCGATAACCGCAACAACCTTTTTTGCACCGGATTTTTTTGAAGCGTCTATAACCCAGCTTACCAGCTCCTTTCCGCATATTTTATGAAGAACCTTAGGAAGTGCGGATTTCATACGTGTCCCCATTCCTGCTGCCAGGATAATACTTGTAAATTCTTTCATAACTAAACATTCCTTTCAGAAATTAATTTTTATCGGGTTTTTTCACACCTGAACTGATTAAATCGCTTTCAATCTGAAGCCGGAGTTCTTCGGGAGAATTGAATTTTTTTTCTTCTCTGATTTTCTTTGTAAACTGTACCGTAACAAATTTTCCGTATAAATCGCCGCTAAAATCGGCGATATGTGCTTCAATGGTACGTATATCCGCATTAAACGTGGGATTTTTTCCGATATTGATAAGACACTTGTATTTCGAATCACCGACGGTTAAATATCCGGCATACACACCGTCGGAAGGTAACAGCTTGTCTTTGTCATATTCCACATTGGCGGTGGGAAGACCTAATTTTCTGCCGTTTTGCTTTCCGTAAACCACATTGCCGCTTATTTCATAGTATCTTCCCAGAAATTTTGCAGCGGCGTCCACCTTTCCCTCAGTTATCATATTGCGTATCAATGTGCTTGATACGGGGATAGTATCAATATCCACTTCTTTTATTATATTTATGTCAATATTTTTCTCATTGCCAAAAGCTTTTAAAAGGTCTGCATTGCCGGAGGCTTTATAGCCGAAAGTATAGTCAAA
>CASFSH010000261.1 GCA_949297205.1 uncultured Bacillota bacterium
TATCAAAAGCTGATGATTTAATCGGTCTTATAGGAACAATTGATGAATATTCGGCATCATTGGGAGTTGCAAAAGCCAACTGCAAAGATAATAAACTTAAAGATGATCTGGGACGGGTTCAGAAGAAACTTGTTTCCATTATGGGAGAACTTGCGGGCGGTGATGTCAGTGTTACCGAAGAATGTGTAAAGACAATTGAGGAAATGACAGATGAATATATGCCGGAGCAATTCACGGAATTTACGCTTCCGGGAGAGAATATTGTTTCTTCTTATCTTGATTTGGCTCGAACCGTAATCAGAAGAGGAGAAAGAATTGCAGCAAAGGTAATGCAGACAGGCAGAATAAGACCGGTAACTTACATATATTTGAACAGACTGAGTGATATGACATATGCAATGGCAAGATATACACAGACGCAGAACAAACCGAGTACAGAAAATAATTTCGGCGCTGTTTCACATAAGTATGATACATTGAATCTTGACCTTGCAAAAGAAATTGCATTGGCTGTTGAAAAGAGAGCAGAAGCAATGAATAAATGTGTTGTTGTGGCAATACTGGATGCAGGAGCAAATCTTATGCTTCTTCATTCAATGGAAGACGCTTACATTGCAAGCTGTCAGATAGCACAGGATAAAGCATATACGGCTGTATCTTTAAAAATGCCCACTCACATTGCCTTAGCAGAATCGAGAGGCGGAACTCTTGACGGACTCGTCCCTACCGACTCAAACCGTCTTATGCTTTTAGGCGGAGGAGAACCTTTGATTATTAATAATAAAGTGGTGGGAGCAATCGGAGTATCCGGCGGAACTGCAGAAGAAGATATTGCTTTTGCGGAATTCGGAGCCATGTATTTGGAAAGGAGGCTTAGTTTATGATAGATGAAAAACAAATAAGTGAGATTGTCAGAAAGGTTATGTCTGACATGAAACCGGAAGATAAGCCTGCGAGAAAACAAATAGGTGTTTTTGATACCATGGAAGAAGCAATTGAAGCTTGTAACAAGGCTTATGAAATTTTCAGATATTATAACAAAGAGCAGAGAGAAAACATAATAAAAGAAATAAGAAAACTAACCCATGCCGAAGCTGAAATAATGGCAAAATTGGCTGTGGAAGATACAAAAATGGGTAATGTTTATCATAAAACATTAAAGCATCATTTGGTTGCGGACAAAACTCCGGGAACCGAAGATCTTGAAACAAAAGCATTATCGGGTGACAGAGGGTTAACACTCGTTGAAATGGCACCATATGGTATTATAGGTGCTATTACTCCGAGTACTAATCCAAGCTGTACTGTTATTTGTAACAGTATTTCAATGCTTGCCGGAGGCAATGGGGTATTATTTAATCCTCATCCTCATGCAAAGAGAATATCAGCATATGCAGTTGATTTGGTAAACCGTGCTGTATTGGCGGCAGGGGGTCCTGAAAATATTGTAGCTACAGTTGCAAATCCGACAATGGAAACTTCAAATAAAATGGTTAATCATCCGTCGGTAAAAATGCTTGTTGCAACGGGTGGCCCGGGAGTTGTTAAAATGCTGTTGTCATCAGGTAAAAAAGCAATCGGCGCAGGTGCGGGTAATCCCCCTGTAGTTGTTGATGATACGGCTGATATAGAAAAAGCCGCAAAGGATATTATTGATGGTTGTACCTTTGATAATAATTTGCCTTGTATTGCTGAAAAAGAGTGTTTTGTTATGAGCAATGTTGCCGATCAGCTTATTGAGGGAATGCTTAAAAACGGAGCATACTTTATAAATTCAGAACAGGTAAGAGAACTGGAAAAAGTTGTTCTTGTTGAAGCACCTCCAAAAAAACCCGGAGATTTGCCGAAGAAAGTTATAAATAAAGATTGGGTTGGAAGAGATGCAAAGAAAATCCTTGCTCAGATAGGAGTTAATGTGGGTGACGATATCCGCTGCATTATTTGTGAAACGGAATTTTCACAGGCTTTTGTGCAAACAGAGTTGATGATGCCTATTCTTCCTATTGTAAGATGTCAGACCTTTGAGGAAGCTATGGAAATGGCTGTCAAAGCGGAACACGGAAACAGACACTCCGCACATCTCCATTCTAAGAATGTAGATCATATGACAGCATATGCAAAAGCAATCGGAACAACAATATTTGTAAAGAACGCACCAAGTTATGCAGGTATCGGCTTTAACAGTGAAGGTCATACAACCTTTACAATAGCAGGACCTACAGGTGAGGGTATTACTTCCGCAAGAAGCTTCACAAGACAAAGAAGATGTGTTCTTGTTGACAGTTTATCAATTATATGAGGAGGATAGCGCAATGGATATAAATGAAAAAGATATTGCTCAATTGGTTCAGGCAGTGATTGATGAAATGAACGGAAAATCATCCAAAGCTTCTGCAACATCAGCATCAAAGAATATTCCTAAAACTGCAAGAGTTGCAATGCTTACATCTCTTGAACACTTTGATATAAAAGAATATCCTATTCCTGAAGTGGGAGATGATGATATTCTGGTAAAGGTCGAAGGCTGCGGAGTGTGCGGAACCGATGCACATGAATTTAAAAGAGATCCGTTTTCACTGATTCCGGTTGCACTGGGACATGAAGGTACCGGTGAAATAGTGAAAATGGGTAAAAATGTAAAGAAAGACAGCGCAGGCAAACCTTTGAATATAGGTGATAAGGTTGTTACCTGTATGATCTTTAAGGATAACCCTGATATAACAATGTTTGATTTAAACAAACAAAATGTAGGGGGAGCAGATGTTTACGGTTTGTTGCCGGATGATGATTATCATTTAAACGGTTGGTTCAGCGATTACATATTAATCAGGGGCGGATCTACAGTATTTAATGTAAGTGATCTTGATCTTGATTCAAGAATTTTAATTGAACCGTGTGCAGTGCTTGTACACGCTGTGGAACGTGCAAAAACCACCGATATATTGAGATTCAATTCAAGAGTTGTGGTACAGGGCTGCGGACCTATCGGACTTATCTGTATTGCAGTTTTGAGAACAATGGGTATTGAAAATATAGTTGCAGTTGACGGCAATGAACAAAGATTGGAATTTGCAAAGAAAATGGGCGCAGGAGCAACGGTTAACTTTATGCAGTATAAAGGTATAGAGGCTTTATCCGAAGCAGTGAAAAATGCGTTCGGCGGATATTATGCCGATTTTGCTTTCCAATGTACAGGTTCACCGGTAGCTCACAGCAATATATATAAATTCATAAGAAACGGCGGAGGCTTGTGTGAATTAGGATTCTTTATAAACGGCGGAGACGCAACAATCAATCCTCACTTTGATTTATGTTCAAAGGAAATCACATTAGTAGGTTCATGGGTATATACATTGAGAGATTACGCAACAACTTTTGATTTCTTGAAGAGAGCACAGGCAATCGGTTTACCGATGAAGGATTTAATAACACATAAATTTGGTCTTGATGAGATGAATGAAGCATTGGAAACAAACCTTGCTCAAAAGGGATTAAAGATTGCTTATGTAAACAAGGATATCTAAATTAATTTGAAAGGATGTTTTTGCAGATGGAAGCAATCGGAATAGTTGAAATGTTTGGATTTGTGTGTGCAATAAAGGCAGCGGATGCGGCTGCAAAAGCTGCAGATGTAAAAATTATTGCAATTGATTCCAATAAGCCTGCAAATGCTGATACGGTTGAAGTACCGCTTATCATGTGTATTAAAATGCAGGGAAGTGTTGCAGCCGTGGAAGCCGGAGTCGAAGCGGCGGCAGCGGCAGCGGAATCATGTACAGGCCTTATACAGAAACATATAATAGCACGCCCTACACAAGACTCTCAGAAAATGGCTTTGAGATCCAGTGTAGGTAGAGATATAGTAGGGAAAATAAAGAATAATGCGTAATTAATAATTGAAAGGTAGGTTACAAAGATGGAAGCATTGGGAATGATTGAAACAAGAGGATTAACTGCATCAATCGAAGCTGCGGATGCCATGACAAAAGCAGCTAATGTGACATTGGTTGGAACAGAGAAAATAGGATCCGGATTGGTAAGTGTAATGGTAAGAGGAGATGTAGGCGCTGTTAAAGCTGCAGTTGAAGCCGGTGCAGAAGCTGCTTCAAGACTGGGTGAATTGGTAGCAAAACACGTAATTCCTCGTCCTCACCAGGATGTAGAAAAGATTTTACCATCAATCTGATCAACCGAAATAAATACATAGAAAGGTTGGTATAAGCGATGGACTTTTCACTTGGTTTAATTGAAGTTCAGGCTCTCGGACATGCAATTTATGTTCTTGATGCCATGACAAAAGCAGCAGATGTAGAATTTGTTGCAACCGAGCGAAGACTGGGCGGAAGATTGGTTACATTAGTTGTTAAGGGTAATGTGTCCGCTGTAACGGCTGCTGTTGAGGCAGGTAAGCAATTAGCTTTGGAGTTAAAATGTTTGAAAGCAGCGGAAGTTATAGCAAGACCGCACAGCGAGATATTAAAATTTCTTCATCTTGATGAAGAAAAAACGGTAGAGCCTGCAGCTGAATCTGCAGCAACTCATGTAGGTGAGGATTTGCCAAAAAAAGAAAAGGCTCTGCCTGCCAAAAGAGTTTCTAAAACTGTAAAAACAGTTTCAGATAAAAAAACCACCTCTACAAAAAGAGGAAGAAAATCATAAGTAAAATGTAAAAAAGCACATATGTGCAAATAAAAAATAGGAGGAAATTAAAATGGCTGTAGAAGCATTAGGAATGGTAGAAACAAGAGGTTTGGTAGCTGCTGTAGAAGCTGCCGATGCAATGGTGAAAGCTGCAAATGTTACATTAATCGGAACAGAAAGAATCGGTTCAGGATTAGTAACAGTTATGGTAAGAGGTGATGTAGGCGCTGTTAAAGCTGCAACAGAAGCAGGTGCAGAAGCAGGTTCAAAATTGGGAGAACTTATTTCAGTACACGTAATTCCAAGACCTCACGGAGATGTAGAAAAGATTCTTCCTGCAATTAAATAATTCGGGAAATTCACAGACATGAAGCGGGGCAGATACTGCTTGCAATATTTGCCCCTTTATACATTCAAATTAAGCTTTGCAAAATGTTTACGGTACTGTTTTTGTACTGAAAGTTCCTGAAAGGAATGATAAAATAATGGATGAAAAGTTAGTAAATCTTGTAACACAAAGTGTAATTGAAATATTGAATAAAACTCAGAATGATGATGGGATAAAAGTTGGAGTGTCTGCAAGACACGTACATTTATCACAACAGGATTTGGAAACCTTATTCGGAAAAGGTTATAAATTGACACCTAAAAAGATGTTAATGGGAGATCAGTTCGCAGCAGAGGAATGTGTAACACTTGTAAGCCCTTCTTTGAGAACAATAGAGGGTGTAAGAGTACTTGGACCGGTAAGAAAAGATTCTCAGATTGAAATTTCTCGAACTGATACATTTAAGTTGAAAGTAAGTCCGCCGGTACGTCCGTCGGGTAATATAAAAGGAAGTGCACCTATGGCCTTGGTAGGACCAAGAGGCAGCGTGTTTTTAAATGAGGGTTGCATCATTGCAAATCGTCATATACATATGACTCCGGAAGATGCTGAAAAATACGGTGTTAAAGATAACGATGTTGTTGATGTGGAAATTCAGAATTCAAAACCGACACGTTATTATAATGTGCAGGTAAGAGTACGTGAAGATTTCGACACAGAAATGCATATTGATACCGATGATGCTAATGCTGCTGCCATAAAACAAGGCGATCATGTTGAAATTATAACAAAGTATTAAACTTCCAAGTTTATGAAAGGAAGAAAAGAATATGATTTTGGCACAAGTCAAAGGAAGTATTGTTTCCACAAGTAAAAATGAAAAACTTGTCGGCTATAAGTTTATGATTGTACAGCCGATTGAAAATGATAAATTAATTGATAAGTATTTTATTGCGGTAGATTCCGTAGGTGCCGGAATCGGTGAAAAAGTTCTTGTTGCTATGGGAAGTGCCGCAAGATTGGCATTGCCTAATAAAGAAGCACCGGTTGATGCGGCAATTGTAGGAATTGTTGATGAAAAACAGGGTAATTTATAATTAATTGGTGTTGCATATATAAATGTTCTGTTAAATTTTAACTGTAACATACGGCGTTTTAATTTTTCAAGGAGGGAAAGCTTGTATGACATTGGAAGAATTGCAAAAAATAATATATGATGCCGGAATAGTTGGTGCCGGCGGAGCGGGTTTTCCCACACATAAAAAATTATCACAGGGAGTTAAGCAAGTAATAGTAAATGCTGCCGAATGTGAACCTTTAATGATGGTTGATCATCATATATTCAGAAAGCATTTTCAATCAATAATAGATACTTTGAATGTTATTCTGGATGTTTTAGGAGCTGAAGAAGCAATTTTTGGTATAAAAGGCAAAAATATGTACTTGCTTGATTCAAAAATTCTTGCAGATCTTAAAGGAACAAGAATAAGTGTTAAAGAAATTCCGGATGTTTATCCTGCCGGTGATGAAGTTGTGCTGGTATATGAAACAACAGGGAAAATTATTCCCGAAGGCGCAATTCCTATTAATGTCGGAGTAATGGTTATTAATACTGAAACACTTTATAATATAAAAAAGGCATTGCAAGATGGAGAAACAGTTTGTGAAAAATATGTTACTATTGCCGGTGATGTAAAAGAAGATATAACAATAAAAGTCCCTGTAGGAATGAAAATAAAAGAATTGTTTGCCGATATAGGCTATCCTGATTTGATGGGCAAAGCCGTAATAAACGGTGGACCTATGATGGGAAAACTTGTAGATATCGAAAATGATGTTGTCACAAAAACCACAAAAGGTTTGTTAGTTTTCCCGGAAACACACAGTGTTATTCAAAGAAGAAAAATGCCGTTGAAAACAATGTTGAAAAGAGCATCAGCTGCTTGTTGTTACTGTACGATGTGTACAGATGTATGTCCGAGATATTTACTTGGACATTCAATACAGGTACATAAAATATTAAGAGCAGCATCTCATTGCGAGGTTTCGGATACAGAGGCATTTTTGCAGGCGTCGCTTTGCTGTGGATGTGGAGTATGTACAGTTATGGGATGCCAGCAGATGTTGAATCCTCAGGAAATTTCAATGAATGCAAAAGGCGTTTTGGCAAAAAAAGGTTATAGAAGAACAAATAATATAGCACCTTCTGCACCAAGACCTGAAAGAGAGGGACGTTTAATACCCTCTGATACGCTTATTGACAGGCTTGGAATCAGAAAATATGTTAAAGATAAAGTTGAAAGGGTATATATGGACTTCTTCCCGGAAACCGTTTATATTCCCATGTCACAGCACGTAGGTAAGCCTGCGTCACCGATAGTGAAAGTGGGAGACAGAGTAAAAAAAGGACAGCTTATAGCAAAGACAGATGCCAATGCATTGGGAACTACAATACACTCAAGCATAGATGGTGTTGTAAAACTTGTAGATGATAAAAAAATAGTAATTTCAGTAAAATAAAAGATTAATTGACCTTAAATAACAGCAAATTTAATTGAAAGGATAAGGTAACGTGAAAAATAAGTTTATTTTCCGCGTTGCGTATTTTGTGCTACCGTGTGGCGGCAGAATGGAGGGTAATATGAATTCTGTTGGATTGATAGAAGTTAAAAATGTTAGTAAAGGTATAAAGGTTACAGATGAAATGTTAAAAAGTGCAGGCATTACTTTAATTCAATCAGGTTCAGTATGCCCTGGTAAATTTGTTACGGTTATAGGCGGAGAACTATCTGCGATACAGTCAGCAGTTGAAAGAGCTGCATTAATCAGTGAAGATTCGCTCATAGACAAATTTGTTATTGGTAATTTGGGTGAACAGGTTTTTGAGGCAATGTGTGGAACTGCAATTGTGAAAGAAAAAAAAGCTTTAGGAATTGTTGAAACTTTTACGGCAGCAGCTGCTATTGAAGCAGCAGATGCAGCTGTTAAGGCTGCAGTTGTATCTTTAATTGAAGTACGTGTCGCAAGGGGCATGGCAGGAAAATGTTTTGTAACAATGACCGGTAATGTGGCTGATGTTCAGGCTGCAGTGGACGCAGGAGCTAAAATCGCCGCAAAAACAGGTGTTTTGATAAATACAGAGGTTATTGCAAATCCACACCCGGAATTATGGGAAGCTGTGCTGTAATTGTTAACTTAATATTGAGAAAAAGGTTACTGTATAATGGAGATTCATCCGTATCTAAAGCAGTAGCCTTATTATATATATGAATAGAGGAGTTAAATATGCTTGCTGTTGAAAGAAGAAGTATAATTGAACAAACAATAATAAAAAATAAAAGTGTCCTTGTACCGGAATTGGCGAAACAATTTGATGTGACAACTGAAACAATAAGAAGTGATCTGGAAAAGCTTGAAAAACAGGGAGTGCTTGTAAGAACCTATGGAGGTGCTACCTTGGTTGAAAGCGTAGAGGCAGATATGAGTATACATGAACGTGATACTGTCAATTTTGAAGGAAAACAAAGTATAGGAATACGTGCGGCACAGATGATAAAAGACGGAGAAACAATATTTCTCGATGCAAGTACATCAAGTTTGCATGTTGCCAGAAATATTAAGGATAAAAAAAGTATTACGGTAATAACCAATGCAGAGAAAATTGTTATGGAACTTGCAGGGTTGTCCGATATAAAAGTAATATCTACCGGAGGTATGCTTCATGCAAAAAATATGTCTTATGTGGGAAGAATTGTTGAGGAAACAATAAGATCTCATTATTTTGCCAATAAGGTTTTTTTCTCATGCAGAGGAGTGACTTTGGCAAGGGGAATGATGGAATCTACCGAAGCAGAAGCAGAGATTAAAAAAGCAATGATAGACTGCTCTGAAAGCGCGATATTTCTTTGCGACAGAAAAAAACTCGGCAGACTGGGTGTTCCGGTTATATATGGACTGAATAAAATAGATTGTTTTATAACAGATATAAAGCTTGACGAGGAATGGAATAAGGCTCTTATTCAAAATGATGTACGTATTATAACTGTATAAGATGTTATATGGAAGGGTTTTTCATTAATATTAGATCAAAAAAAACAGACACTGTAATTTAATGGAGTGTCTGTTTTTGTATTTTCATTTTATGTGTGATGTGTAAATGTTTTTTGATATTAATCATTATCAGGCATATCCCAATTGTGATATATATCCTGAACATCGTCACTGTCTTCAAGCAAATCAATCATTCTTTGCATTTTAAGTATGTGATCTTCATCTGTAAGAGTAACCATGGTTTGTGGAACCATTGTAATTTCAGCAGATGCAAATTCATATTTTTTTTCTAATGCATCTCTGACAGCGTGAAAATCTTCAGGAGAGGTTGTAATTTCAAAACAATCATCTTCTGCCGAAATATCCTCGGCGCCTGCTTCCAATGCATCCATTGTTATTTCGTCCTCATCAATATCATTTTTTTCTATAACAATAATCCCTTTTTTATCAAACATAAAGCTGACACATCCGGTTTGTCCCATATTACCGCCAAATTTATCAAATGCATGACGTACGTCGGCTGCTGTTCTGTTTCTGTTATCGGTAAGGGCTTCAACAATGACCGCAACACCATTTGGGCCGTAGCCTTCATATGTTATGTTTTCATAGTTATCGGTTTCTGTGTCGCCGGCAGCTTTTTTTATGGTTCTTTGTATATTTTCATTAGGCATATTATTGGCTCTGCCTTTTGCTATAGCGTCTTTAAGACTTGAATTATTATCGGGATCTGGACCGCCTGATTTGACCGCTACAACAATTTCCCTTGCAATTTTTGTAAATATTTTTGCTCTTTGGGCATCATTTGCACCTTTTTTTCTTTTAATTGTACTCCACTTTGAGTGACCTGACATTTAGTGTTCATTCCTTTCTTTGCCGTTAAAATACTATTTGCCAAACTTATATATTATAAATCAGATTCATCTTCGGATATGTTTTCTTCTGAATGACTGCGTGCATAGCTTTCAAAATCCGAATGTTTTTTCTCATGTGTTGCATTTAAACCTGAATTATAGTATGCAGGCTTTTTATGATAGGACGGCTTAACAGGATTTTTTGGAGCAATAACAACCTTTCTGTATGGATCTTCGCCAATAGAAAATGTTGTGACGTCAGCATGATCCTGAAGACAAGAATGTATAATTCGTCTTTCATATGGATTCATAGGCTCCAATGTATATTTTTTTCCTGATTTAGCAACTTTAGATGCAAGACGCTTAGAAAGCGCTACAAGAGCATCATAACGTTTTTCACGGTAATTTTCAGTATTAATAGTAACCTTAACATAATTGTCACTGTTGCGGTTTACAACCAATGATGTAAGATACTGCAGACTGTCAAGCGTATCTCCGCGTTTTCCGATAATTATACCCATATTTTCTCCCGATAAATCTATTAAAAGATTATCATCTTCAAGCTTTGTGGAAATATCAACTTTTAAATTCATATCTGAGAAAATTTTATTTAAAAACAATTTTGCTTTATAAGATGTTACATCCTTTACCTGACCGGTTACAACGGCATCTTTGGAACCTAATCCCAAAAATCCTTTTGTGCCTTCATCAATAACCTGAATATCAATATCATCTTCGGAAAGACCGAATTCTGTCAAAATCAATTCTTTAGCTTCATTTATGCTTTTTGCGGTTTTTTCTATTTTTGTCTGGAAGTTTAACAACGAAATCATCCTCCTTGTTTTCT
>CASFSH010000262.1 GCA_949297205.1 uncultured Bacillota bacterium
CATGGATTTAAAATTATTTGTTATTTGATTTTTTATATTCAAGACTTGCTTTTATAAATGATGCAAATAAAGGATGAGGTCTGTTTGGACGGGATTTAAATTCTGGGTGGAACTGAACACCTAAATGCCATTTATTAGCGGGTACTTCAAACATTTCAACAAGTCTGTCATCAGGAGATTGTCCGCATATTACTAAGCCTTTATCCAGTGCCTTTTGTCTGTATTCGTTATTAAATTCATAACGGTGGCGATGCCTTTCATAAATCAAATCCTGATTGTATATTTCTTTGCCTAAAGTATTGGGAGTGAGTTTGCAGGGGTATAATCCCAAACGCATTGTTCCGCCTAAATCCTCAACGTCTTTTTGTTCAGGCATAAGGTCAATTACCGGATATGGAGTTTGAGGATCTATTTCCGAACTGTTGGCATTTTTCATTCCAAGTACATTTCTTGCAAATTCTATAACTGCAATCTGCATTCCGAGACAAATTCCGAAATAAGGAATATCATGTTCTCTTGCATATTGCGCGGCGGTTATTTTACCCTCTATGCCCCTATCACCGAATCCGCCTGGTACAAGTATACCGTCGCTGTTTTTAAGGTATTTATCCGCTGTTTTGGGAGTAATATCTTCGGAATTAACCCAATTTATTGTGACATTTGTATAATTTGCAATTCCGCCGTGCTTTAAAGCCTCAACAATGGATATGTACGCATCATGGAGGGAAACATATTTACCAACTAAAGAAATATTAACGGAAGCTTTTTCCTTCATGAGATTCTTAACAACATTTACCATGTTTGTCCAATCGTCAAGATCGGGAGTTCTGTCTTCAATTCCCAAACGTTTACATACCATTTTTGCAAATCCTTCATCTTCAAGAGCTAAAGGAACTTCATATAATGTATCTAAATCAAGATTAGGAATTACATATTGTTCGGGAACATTACAGAATAAGCCTATTTTTGCCGCAAGCCCGGGTTCTAAAGGTTTTTCTGTTCTTAAAACTATCATATCAGGTTGAATTCCCAAGCTTAAAAGTTCTTTAACGCTGTGTTGTGTGGGTTTTGATTTTTGTTCGCCCGAGGTTGTTATGCATGGAACAAGTGTCAAATGGATGTACATGCAGTTTTCTTTACCGACTTCGGTAGATACCTGTCTTATTGCTTCTAAAAACGGTGTACTTTCAATGTCGCCTACTGTTCCTCCGATTTCTGTAATAACAATATCTGTTTGCTGTTCTTTGGCAACTCTGTATACTCTTGATTTAATTTCATTTGTTATATGAGGAATAACTTGTACTGTTTTACCTTCATAATCGCCGCGTCTTTCTTTTGAAATAACCGACCAATAAATTTTACCGGTGGTTACGTTGGAATTTATACTTAAATTTTCATCAATAAAGCGTTCGTAGTGACCTAAGTCAAGGTCGGTTTCTGCACCATCATCGGTTACAAAAACTTCACCGTGCTGATAAGGACTCATTGTTCCGGGATCCATATTAATATACGGATCAAATTTCTGCATTGTTACATTATAACCTCTTGCTTTTAATAATCTTCCCAAAGATGCTGCGGTGATTCCTTTACCCAGTCCTGAAACCACGCCTCCTGTGACAAAAATATACTTTGTATTCATTATACTCCTCCTATATTTAAAGCTGTTATTTATGTTTTTTTACAAATCTGTCAATACGTTTTAAAGCTTTATCTATGCTCTCAATTGAATAAGCATAAGAACATCTGACAAAACCTTCTCCACTTTCACCGAATGCATTCCCCGGTACAACTGCAACTTTTTCTTCATCAAGAAGTTTTTGACAAAATTCTTCACTTGTCATATTCAGTGATTTAATGCATGGAAATACATAAAATGCTCCAAGCGGTTCAAAGCAGGATAATCCCATATTGCGAAAACCTTCAAGAATATATCTTCGTCTGTTGTTATATTCACGTACCATTTCGTCCACGTCTCTGTCGCAGTTTTTCATTGCTTCAATCGCTGCAAACTGGCTTGTTGTGGGTGAAGACATAATTCCGTATTGATGTACCTTTGTCATGGCTTTTATTATAACATCAGGTCCAAGTGCATATCCCAGTCGCCAGCCTGTCATTGCAAATGCTTTGGAAAATCCATTAACAACAATGGTTCTTTCCTTCATACCATCAATTTCTGCAAAACAGGTATGCCCTTCCGGTGTATAGGTTAATTCGCTGTATATTTCATCACTCAGAACCATAATATCGGTACCTCTAAGAACTTCGGCAATGTCTTCAAGATCCTGTCTTGTCATTACCGCTCCGGTAGGATTGTTCGGGTAGGGAAGAATCAACAGCTTTGTTTTATCTGTTATTTTGCTTTGCAGTTGTTCTTTGGTAAGTCTGAAGTTATCTTCTTCTCTCGTTTCAATAGGAACTGCTATTCCGTTTGCAAGAGTGGTACATGGTTTGTAACATACAAAACTCGGTTCGGGAATCAAAACCTCATCACCTTTACTGATAAGACAACGAACAGCCAAATCAATGGCTTCACTGCCGCCTACAGTTACAAGAACCTCTGTTTTCGGATTATATGAAACATTGTATTTTCTTTGAGTATAGTTGCATATTTCTTCTCTTAACTCCATTAATCCGGCATTTGCGGTATAAAAGGTCTTACCCTTTTCCAAAGAATAAATACCTGCTTCACGTATCGACCATGGCGTATTAAAATCAGGTTCACCAACACCAAGAGAGATAGCATCGTTCATTGTTGATACAAGATCAAAAAATTTACGAATACCGGAGGGGGGTATTGTTTTTACTTTATCATTTAATAATTTTTCATAATCTATCATAATGTTATCACCTGTCTTGTATCTTTTTCATCATTGTAAAAAATCAGACCGTCATCTTTATATTTTTTAAGTACAAAATGTGTGGCTGTACTTATAACAGAATCCATAGGAGCAAGCTTTTGAGCCACAAATAAAGCAACTTCTTTCATGGAAGCACCTTCTATTATAACACATAAGTCATAAGCTCCCGACATCAAAAATAAGGATTTAACCTGAGGATATTTATAAATTCTTTCCGCTACTTTATCATATCCTTCACCTCTTTGAGGTGTAATTTTTAATTCTATCAGGGCGCTTACAATTTCGGTATCTGTAACATCCCAGTTTATCATTGTTTTGTAACCGACAATAATATTATCTTTCTCAAGTCCGGCTATTATTGAGGCGACTTCAGCCTCGGTTTTGCCTGTCATTTGTGCAATTTGTTCTTTGGAAATTTTTGGCCCGTTTTTTTCAAGAATTTTTAAAATATCGGTTGATTCACTCATAACACTAAATCCTTTCATATATTTTATATTCATAAGACTTATCCCATTTAAATCTTATTCCATTACCTTATTCTATATATTATACAACATATCATGATAAATTTCTATACCTTTTTTAAAATTTGGTAAAAAAATATATAAAAATTTTTTCTTTTAATTTTTGTATGGTTATTTTGTATTTTATTAAACAGAAAAAGTATTACTTTTTAAATATATTATGGTATAATAG
>CASFSH010000263.1 GCA_949297205.1 uncultured Bacillota bacterium
TTATACTGTATTTTTCTGTTTTTTTAAACTGTGCACTTTTATTTGATAATTTTTGTGTACTTTTATTTTAACATTTATATATACCCATTCTATCTTTTAAATAAATACTATGTTGCATAACGGTTTCACATAGTTTTCAGCTTTAAACTTCACACTCACTCCGATATTTATATTTCCACAAAAAGTGTGTCAAATTGCTTTCTTTTTTGAAAACTGTCACAAAATCCTCATATTTACCGACCATTTTGAAAATCCATTCATATATTGTGCTTTCTGTCTATCATTTATTTTGGTATTTTATCATGTAAATGTATACCGGCAGAAAATAACGTCTTGTACACCGATAGATTTGTTTTATATGAATATCAATGTTTCAACTCAATTATTTTTCCGCCGTGTGCCGGTACATTAATTGGATTTTGAATTACTTTATCTTTAAAAACATCTCTCATTTCCGCATAATCTATATTAAAACATTTCTCGCTTTCAGTATTATTTAACAACACATAATACTTTTCACTATGACAAATTTCAAATTTATCTTCCTCAAAACACATATTATCACTATCTAACTCTTTTAATCTGTTAATGAGATTTATTTGTTCGTCTGTATAATTTGTCATATCATCACCCGAAAACAAAATCTTTGATCCGCTTGCAAAGATATATGCCATACAATAACTGAATTCCGCTTCATTTAAGTAATTATTTTCAGCCGCATTTCCGGTGCCATCAATTATGTCTTTTTTGTTATTTGATATAGTAAAACAATCCGGGTCGCAAAGCCAAAGCTTATTATTCTGCCAAGAACGGAATAAATTTTGTTTTGCCAAAAGTGCAAATACGTCAATACGCCTTAAAACATCTTCACTTGTTCTCATTCCGTTAACCAGTCCGAGACTTGCCCACATCGGTGCATTACACCCCAGAATAAATCCATCATCTCCAACTGCCTCACAAATCGCTTGCATTACAATCCGATAAGCTTCTATCGGCGTTTTGGTATTGTCATATCTTTTCCCAAACGGCAATACGCCCCACATATTGGCGTCAAGCTTAAAATAATTGCATCCATATCTGTTTTTCATTTCAATAAATACATTTTTTATGTATTCCACAGCAGCCGGATTTGTTCCGTCAAGCATATACCACGGTGCGCATCGCCATCCGCAAAAGCTTACCTCGTCACTTGACAACGGATTTCCGCTTTCATCACGGATAAAATATTCCAGGTGATTTCTCATAATATTTGAATCTCTTTCAGCAATAAAAGGAGCAATCCATATTGCAGGCAGCGCACCGGCAGATCTAATGTTATCACATACCGCACTCATACAACCAAAATCTTTTTTTACAGTAAGCCAATCACCCATTTTATTTTGATAACCGTCATCTATAAGAACATACTTCATAAACGGGAATTTATTTTTCATTACAGCAATGTTTTGTCCGATTTCCTCTTCCGTTACATCAGGTCCGAAACAATACCATGAACACCACCCTGACGGAATAACAGCATTTTTTCTTGGCGGATGATTTTTCTGAATAAATGAAGCGTAACAATTTAAAATCTCATTTTTTTCCCCGCTTAATATGCAGAAGCTTTCAAGCTCTATCATTTCGCCGCTTCTTATCGGGATATTGTATAATTTTTCTACGACTTCGTAATTATCCGAATTAAAACGGATTTCTCCGCTAAATCTTCTGCATGAGGTAAAACCCCATAATGTTGTCTGCTTTGAAAAAAACAGTGCATAGTTATACCCCGTAAAATATCCGTCCTTTGTCGGTAATTTATAATGTTTTTCATCGGAGTACATACTCATACATTCCATATTTTCAACAGTTCCCATGTACTGACTGAGCATATTAAATCCATCACAGTACACCCGAGTATCCTTTTGAAATGGCATACGTCCTTGCATCACAACCACTTCATCCGGATAAATTGTTTCACTCGAATTGTTTTTTAAGAAAAACTTGTATTCATTGTTATCTGTTTTTGTGATAATTTCCATTATCTCACCTCACCTGAATAATCTTTCGCCCTATCAGGAAATTTTCTCTGCCTTTTGCTCTTTGTATACTTTTCTTACATTTACAAGTGTAAGGTTTGCACACAAAAGTGAATATACCATTGATACCAAGTATGTAGCCATCTGCGGTTCTTCCTTTAACATACTTGCATAAAGTATCACATTAATAATACATCCTAAATTCTGCATATATGTCCACTCCACATAAGACAGCATTGTCAAAATTACCGTCACAATGCCCAACAACATAACCGAATTATCGAGCAATGTATGACTTGAACCCAGCTTTTTAAAGATGATATAGCATACAAACCATACAAAAGCAAAAACTCCCGCAAAAACTAAAAAATTCTTTCCTCCCATTGATTTAAAAACCGTTGACGTTTTTTTGTATGGATGTTTTCCCCAACTGACAAATGTCGCAATTTGCATAACAAACGATACGGTTATTGAATAAAGTGCGCTGCCATAAAGTTTATAGAAAAAATATACGACAGCATAAAGTACAGAATTCAGACCGCCGAGTAAAAACGCATAGCGATTTACTCTGATTTGCAAAATCATAACTATCAACGAAACGTAAAGCGGCAATATTTGTAAAAAGTCCTGTGAGTACTTAATACCAAAAAATGTTATTAATACAAAGCTGACTGCCATTAATAAATTAGAATATATATTTTTCATTTCACACCAATCTTTCCATATACTTTTCTAATTCTAAAGCCATGCACATAAAGCCGAGATCATTCGGATGAGTTCCGTCAACAGTTCCGGAATCTCCGCCGAAAATGTCAAATGTTTTCTCCCCGTCAACAAAGTAAACATTTTCATCTCCTCCGGCAACTGCCAGATCAAAGGTTTCCTTTATAATCCTCTTTCGTTCTCCTATATCTTTAACCCAAGAATTGTAAGGCATTGACATTATAATAATCGGCAGCATCGGATTCTTCTTTCTGACTATTTCAAAAAACTGACGATGTGTATTCTTTATAAACTCCACTGTCGGCGCATTAAAATCATAATCTAATACAAAACAAGACATATCAAGTGTCGTTATATATTCTGCCATCTCCGCCTCACCTTTTGCATTTCCGGAAAATCCTAAATTTAAGAAATCAAGATTTAGTTTTCTCGAAATAATCGAAGGATAGCTGTTTCCGGGCCTTGTAGCACAACCTCCCTGTGTTATAGAGGAACCGTAATAAACAACAGGTCTTTTATTTTTATATCTTTCTCCGTGTTCAAGCAATGCATTTTTGTCAAGTCCAATATAAATATCCGAAACGCTGCTGTAAAGAGGAAGATTTATCGTAATATCGCGCATAGATTGATCATCAAAATAATAAATGCTCTCAAAAAAATCATCCATATTCATAGGAGGCAGAAAAAGTGTTCTGTACGAATATTTCCCGCTTTCATATGTGTACATATCAAGTCCCGCAGTACCGACAAGCGACATATGCTCAATCCTGCAAACGTCTGAATACCTCACCGAAACGGCAACAAATTTTGAATCTGTTTTGAATCTTATACGAACGCCCGAAGTATTTGCCGCAAGCTGCTTCACTCCCGCAGAAACCCTCGTTGCATCGTTTAAAGGAAGTCTTAAATATCTTTCGCCGCAAGTTCCGTATAAATCAAAAGGCTCTTCAAGTGCTGAAATAAATCTTAAATTCTTCTCTTCTATTTTGGTTTCAATATTAAAATTTTTATCTATATCTTTAATGTTCATATTTCCAGTCCCGCATCTTTTAATTCTTTTATAATAGTAGCCTGTTCCTCTTTTGAGTATTGTTTTTGAGGGCTTGCAGCCTCTCCTACATCTATGCCCATCTCTCGCAGCACAAGCTTGACTGTCGGAATAACAGCATGATTCAACATAACCGAAATCACTTTGTCTGCTTTTGTTTGCTCTGCGAGAGCTTTTTTCATTTCTCCTTTTTTATATAGCTCATATATATTTTGATACGTCGGAAGCATTATATTGTATGTAGAACCTATGCCGCCATCCGCACCTGCTGCAAGCCCGCAAAGAAGCATTTCATCCGGACCGTTAATTACAGATGCTTTCGGGCATTCGCTTTTTAATTCTATCACTTTATAATAATTCGAGTTTGTCCATTTTACTGATGTTATATTATCAATTTCAAAAAGTCTTTTAAAAAGTTTTGTCGGCATAACTCTGTTGGCAGACAACGCATAGTAAATCATAACCGGAATATTTACGCTTGCCGCAATATTTTTATAGTAATTATATATGTCTTTATCATCATACGAAAAATATATCGGAGGTATTGCCGAAATTGCATCCGCACCGCATGCCTCGGCATGCTTTGCGAGTTCGATTGTATTTTTGTAATTCATATCTGTTATATGTACGATCTTTGTACATTCTCCGCCTATGTATTCTATAGATTTTTCGCACAGTTTTTTTCTTTCATCCAAAGAGAGCAGCAAGCCTTCTCCGGTTGCTCCGCCGATATAAAAACCTTCTGCTTTCTGTTTTAACAGGAACCCGATTAGTTTTTTTAAAGCCTCCTGATTTATTTTATCATTATTAAGCGGCGTGACAAGCGCCGGCATAACTCCGCTGATTTTATTTATCATAATTATGATCATTAACCCCTTTCACAAAACTTAAGTTTGAAAGAAAATCGTTCAGATTGCCGCTTTGCAGCGAGCGGTGCTGTACATTGGTACCGCCCCGAGCAAAAAGCGGTAAGATGGGCGATTTTATTCAAACTTATGACCATCAAAGTCTTTTACAAAACTCGTTTGGTAAAAGAGAAGCAAGCAGATTGTGCGTCCGCGCGAACGCCGTGTACTTAATGTACATAAGTGAGTGCGAACGTGCGAGATGCGCCGCTTATCTTTTTCCAAACTTCTCACTTCCTTTTAATATTAGTATAT
>CASFSH010000264.1 GCA_949297205.1 uncultured Bacillota bacterium
ATTATTTAAGACCTGACGGAAAAACTCAGGTAACTGTTGAATATGATGATGGTATACCTGTAGCAGTTGATACTATTGTAATATCATCTCAACATTCTCCGGATGTTTCTCTTGAACAGATAAGAGAAGATATTATACGTGAAGTAATTAAAACAACGGTACCTGAAAAGCTCATAACAGATAAAACAAAATATTTTATAAATCCTACAGGACGTTTTGTTGTAGGAGGACCTCAGGGTGACAGCGGACTTACCGGAAGAAAGATAATTGTTGATACCTATGGTGGATATGCACGCCATGGCGGAGGCGCTTTTTCCGGAAAAGACCCCACAAAGGTTGATCGTTCTGCAGCTTATGCTTCAAGGTGGGTTGCAAAAAATATTGTTGCCGCAGGACTTGCAAAAAAATGTGAAATACAGCTTGCATACGCAATTGGTGTTGCAAAACCTGTATCAGTAATGGTGGATACATTCGGAACAGGAACAGTGGAAGATTCTGTAATTGAAAAAGCAGTAAATAAAGTGTTTGATTTGAGACCGGATGCTATAATAAAATCTCTTGACCTAAGAAAACCGATATATAAACAATTAGCTGCATATGGTCATATGGGACGTGAAGATCTCGGTGTAAGTTGGGAAAAAACAGATAAAAAAGAAGAGTTGTTAAAAGCCGTTTCTGAAATTAAGTAAATAAAGATTTAAAGCTTGCCTTTGATTTTTCAATCTATAGGCAAGCTTTTTTACATAATAACAGGTGAAGTTAAATAATCAAGACCGGGAACGAAATTATCATTTCTGCATAGTGAAAAAATATCGGTGGATAAAATATCTTTTTCAAGCTGGGTAAACATATTTTTAAAATCAGCTGTTTTTGTTATTATTGGAAGAGATGATACATTTTTTATCTGTGAAAGAAGCTGTATGCCTTTATGATTCATGCCGAGTACCCTTATATATTGTGGCTCTGTAAATGAAAAAGACTTGTCAATGCCAAGAATAAAAGAAAGCATTATTCGGCGTATTTTGGATAGTGTATACCTTTTTGACTTTACATAATCGCATATGCCGGCAAAGGTGTCTGCATAATTTATAGATGCGGAAATTCTGTTCTCAAGGCCTTCGCATACTTCGTTTATATTTGAAATTTCTTCGGTAGATTTTGTTCTTATCAGATAAACAAGAATATTATTTAATTTGTTAATATCTGTTACCTGACATTTTTCATATAATGAATTTGCGGACTCAGGTACATATATAGAATAATTTATATTATTTTTTATTATTTTTCGGATCGCTGTAGCTGATGCAGTGTTTGTAGAGGGCTCTGTCTCATGGTAATGTGACCCCATTCTTTTTATTGTTTTAGGCTGGATTTTGCTGTTCATTTGTTTTATGGCTTTTATATATTCAAGCCCAAGTATATTATTCGGTTCGGCTAAAAGAGAAGAAGGTATGAGTTTGCTGAAAGATATTTCCCTTGCACGTGCATATGTCATTCCTTCCGATATAAGACTTTTTATTTCGGCAGATATTTCATCCGGTTCATTTAACAGAAGGTCCGCAGCGGAAATCATACGATCAATATCACCTGACTCAGATCCGAAATATAAACTGTCAACAACACCCATATTTTCCGCAAGATAAACTCCGCCATAGGCAAAACGTTCGGCGCTGTTTAAAGCATAGCATACCGGCAATTCGATTATAAGATCGGCACCGTTTTGTAAAGCGGCTTTTGCTCTTGTCCATTTATCGTAAATGGCTATATCTCCTCGCTGAACAAAAGATCCGCTCATTATACATATTACAGAATCGCACTCTTTTTTTATTTCTTCAAGCTGAAATTTATGGCCGTTATGAAAAGGGTTGTACTCACAAATAACTGCTGCAGTTTTCATTTCTCATTCACCTTGCTTTCCTTAAATCTCTTATAATATATTATATACTAAAAAATAAAAAAAGTATAGCTTTTTTTAATATAAATTAGAGATTATTGGTATAATATATTGACAAAGGGATGACAATGTTGTAGAATATATGAATAGATATTCAAATGTTATTATTTGGGTATTTAAAAGATTGGAGATGATTATTTATGAATAGATCAGTTTACTTAGATAATAATGCAACAACATATATGAAAAAAGAAGTATTGGACGCGATGCTTCCGTATTATGGAGAGTATTTCGGAAATCCTTCATCAAAGTTTTATGAAGTTGGAAGAGTGGCAGAAAAAGCTGTATATGAATTTCGTAAAGCGGTTGCAGATGCAATCGGTGCAAAAATAAATGAAATATATTTTACGGGATCGGGTTGTGAAGCAGATAACTGGGCGATAAAAGGCATTGCAGATGCTTACAGAAATAAAGGTAATCATATAATAACAAGTTCAATTGAACATCATGCGATATTGGGTGCTTGTGAATTTCTTGAAAAACACGGATATGATGTGACTTATCTTCCTGTAAACGAATATGGAATCGTAAATCCTGATGATGTGGAAAAAGCAATTACAGATAAAACAATATTAATATCGGTAATGACGGCAAACAATGAAATAGGTTCGATACAGCCGATAAAAGCTATTTCAGAAATTGCAAAAAAACATAAAATAGTTTTTCATACAGATGCGGTTCAGGCTATCGGACATATGCCGATTAATGTTGAGGATTTGGGAGTCGATATGCTTTCAATGTCAGGACATAAATTCCATGGACCAAAAGGTGTCGGAGTATTATATATTAAAAACGGAATACGAATTTCAAATCTTATTCATGGCGGCGGTCAGGAAAGAGGAAAGAGAGCTGCAACAGAAAATGTTGCGGGAATGGCAGGAATAGCAAAGGCAATAGAAATAGCTACAGCTGAACTTGATAAAAATATGGCTGAAATGGAAAGAAAAAGAGATAGACTTATAAAAGGCATATCAGAAAAAATACCGTATTCAAGATTAAACGGCCCTGTCGGAAAAGACAGACTTTGCAATAATGTTAATTTTTCATTTAAGTATGTAGAGGGTGAGTCAATACTCATGATGCTTGACATGAAGGGGGTCGCTGCTTCAAGCGGAAGCGCCTGTGCGTCCGGATCATTGGATCCGTCACATGTATTATTGGCAATTGGATTGCCTCATGAAATAGCACACGGTTCATTAAGATTAAGTGTCGGCGATGATACATCCGATGAAGATATTGATTATGTATTGGAAGTTTTGCCTCCTATAGTTGAGAGGTTAAGAATGATGTCACCGCTTTATGAAGAGGTATTAAATGCACAAAAAAAATAAAGGTATTAACATAATAAGGATAATTATTTAATTTGCTTTATATTGAATATATTAAGTAAAGGAAAGGAAGATTTATATGTACAGTGAAAAAGTAATGGATCATTTTTCTAATCCGAGAAATGTCGGGGAAATAGAAAATGCAAATGCTGTAGGTCAGGTTGGCAACGCAAAATGCGGAGATATAATGAAGATATACATGGATATTGAAGGGGATATAATTAAGGATGTAAAATTTAAAACATTCGGATGCGGTGCTGCAATTGCCACAAGCTCTATGGCTACTGAAATGGTAAAAGGAAAGACCATAAAAGAAGCACTTGAACTTACAAACAAGGCTGTTATGGAAGCATTGGATGGATTACCGCCTGAAAAAATACATTGTTCGGTTTTGGCAGAAGAAGCTATTCATGCAGCAATTTCGGATTACTGCAAGAAAAACGGTATAGAGATGGAAGAAAAATACAGCTGTACCGGTTGCTGTTCAACCTGCAGTAAAAAAGCAGAACATAATATGTAAAAAAAATACAGCCGTTGTATATATAAAAAAATATACAGCGGTTATTTTTATAATTGACAAA
>CASFSH010000265.1 GCA_949297205.1 uncultured Bacillota bacterium
AAAAAGGTGAGATGCAAAGCTTATTTTTCACGTTATATACTCCTTTTTCGCCGCAGATGCGGCGGCACAAATCCTAACGTGGAAAAGAAGCAAGCAGATTGCCGTTTTGAGGGACGACGGTGTATGTGTATACTCCGAGTCGCGAAAAACGGTGAGATGCGCAGCTTATTTTTCACGTTATCCTCCGTCAAAGTCAGATTAAATTATAACTTTGCACATATAATATTTATTTTATATATTGTCAAAGCCCGTATTAATGAAATTGTAATCATAATACGGGCAATGTTGTTTTGTATCAGGATACTAAGTGTTCTTCCTTTTATCCTTTTTATAATTTTTCTTTTATTCAACGGACAGAATATAATAATAGAGAGATTGACCTCCGTATTTTACCGAAACATCGAAATCTTCATATTTTTCTTCAAGTTTTTCCGCTAATTTTTCTGCCTCTTCGTCATTAACATCTTTACCATAATATACATTAATGAATTCATCGTCATCTGTAACCATTTTATCAATCAGCATATCCAAAACCTCTGCTGCGTCTTTACCTGTAACACTTATGGTGTTTTCGTCAATTCCCAGAATATCTCCTTCTTTTATTACAAGATCATCTATTTTTGTATCTCTTACCGCATAAGTAACCTGCCCTGTTCTGATAGAACCTATAGCCTTATTCATTGCCTGTTCATTCTTTTCAAGGCTTTCTTCCGGAGAAAATGCCAGCATTGCCGAGATACACTGCGGTATACTCTTTGTAGGAATTACAACAACATTCTTTTTTGAAATCTCCTTTGCCTGATTTGCAGCCATGATTATATTCTTATTGTTCGGAAAAACAAAAATTGTATCGGCATTTACTTTATTTACGGCACTTATTATATCATCCGTGCTTGGATTCATGGTCTGTCCGCCTTCAATAATTATATTAATTCCCAAATCTTTAAATATCTGCGCAATTCCGTCACCCACACATATACTTACAAACCCAAACGGCAGCTTCTCTTCATCTTCATAAAAATCTTGCTCTGAATCTTTCTTATCTCCATTGTCGTTTGCTGATATTATGCTTTGATGCTGATGCTTCATATTATCTATTTTAATGTTTATCATATCCCCCAGCATAACCGCACGTTCCAATATATATCCCGGATTGTTTGTATGAATATGCACCTTGACAATATCTTCATCATCTATTACAAGCATACAGTCTCCCTTTACTTCTATAGCTGAACGGAATCTTTGAATATCCACCTTGGGATTGCTTTTTTCAACTATAAATTCGGTGCAGTATTTATATTTTATACTGTTGGTATCAACTATTTCTCCTGCAGCATATTCTGTTGATTTTGACTGTTCTTCAGCCTGTACACATTCAATTACTTTTCCTGTGGCAATAAAATCCAAAACACCGTCCAAAAAGAAGATCCAACCCTGTCCGCCTGCATCCACAACGCCTGCTTTTTTTAATGCAGGAAGCATTTCAGGAGTTTTCGCAAGAGTTTTGTTTCCCTTTTTCAGAGCGCCCTCCAATACTGTTTTAAAATCATCATTTTCCTCGGAAAGTTTAACTGCACGCTGTGCAAGTTCCCTTGCAACGGTGAGAATCGTACCCTCTGTAGGTTTCATTACAGCGTTATATGCTGCTTGAGAACCTACAAGCAGTGCATTTGAAAATTGCTTCACGTCACATTCCGCAGTACCTTTCAGACTTCTTGAAATTCCTCTGAAAAACTGAGATAAAATAACTCCCGAATTTCCCCTTGCTCCTCTTAATGTGGCATAAGACATAGCGTCTGCCACCTTTGTAACAGACGGTGTAACTATTCCCTGCAATGATTTTGCCATTGCAATTACTGTCATAGACATATTTGTTCCCGTATCTCCGTCAGGTACAGGGAAAACATTCAGTTCATCAACAATTTGTTTTTTATTATATAAATTGTTAGCACCTGAAATCATCATCTGAGCTAACAATTTTCCATCTATCCTGTTAATAGTAATCTCCTCCCAAATCGTCTTATCAGAAGACATTAATCACCCATGGTATCGCTTCGGCGAAAACCAATAGCAACACGAAAAAAACGAGCAGACTGCCTGTTTAAAGGGCACCAACAAAGGCACCCGAAACAGGTAGGATCATATATTTTTCCATGTTAATTACATATTATCCTGCACTCTCACAGATTCAACCAAAACATTTACTTTTGTCACTTTAATTCCGGTTTTATTTTCCAGTTTGTATTTTACATTGTGTATTATACTGTTACATATCGCATTAATATTAACGCCGTATTCCACCATAATATGAATTTCAATAACTATACCCGAATCAACAACATCAATCTTTATTCCCTTTGTCATATTATCGGATTTTAAAAGATTGACAATTCCGTCTTTCTTGTTTCGTGATGCCATACCCACAACACCATAGCATTTATTTGCAACCGCACCGGCAATCGAAGCTATAACACTATTGTCAACAAGTACATCTCCGTATTCGCTGTTAATTTTAATAGCCACTTCAATCATTCCTTTCTGTTTTATATAAGGAGCGCATCCCCATTATTGATTTTTTTATTTTATGCAAATAACAGATTTTTTAATCCGTTCTGAAAATGTTTATTTAAGATAACAAAACAGGTAATTGCCAATTGATATACCATCTCTATCATATTTTACTATACTTTGATTGTTTCGTCTATACTTATTTTAAAATTTTATCTGAAATATATCCAAATTAGTATAAAAATATAATATACAATTTGATTTTTTGTTTAATTTATTATATAATAAAAAATGAAAAATATACCGTAAAGGAATGATCTTATGGCTTTAAACAAAAAATATTCATATCTTAAAGAATATACGATT
This sequence comes from uncultured Bacillota bacterium, assembly GCA_949297205.1. Taxonomy (GTDB): domain Bacteria; phylum Bacillota; class Clostridia; order UBA1381; family UBA1381; genus RGIG1988. Next base: position 2,875 of record CASFSH010000265.1, read on the forward strand.
CAGATGCCGGATTTTGTTACCGAATATATTATAGAATATTACAACGGCGAAAGCATCAATACTCAAATCGGCTATTCCATAGACATACGTATTTTTCTTAATTATCTTAAATCCGAAGTATTTGATCACATAGAAAATATAAAGGACATAACAATTGATGACATAAACAGGATAAAAGTTACCGATCTGATAAGATTTAAGTCATATCTGAAGGAATACTCCCAGGAAAGCTATACCGTAAACGGAAAACCCATTACCCGTGTTTACCATAATTCGGCCTATGGCATTAACAGAAAAATGTCGGCTGTCAGAGGGTTGTTTATATATCTTTACAAAACAGATCAGATTAAAGAAAACATAACGGATAAAGTAGATTTTGCAAAGCTACATCAGAAAATAAAAAAAAGGCTGACGGCACAGGAAACTTTTGCACTTCTTGATGTTATATACAGCGGTGAAAAATACTACGAGGGCAGACTTCTTACCGAATATAACAACAGAAAACTCAGAGATATTGCCATATTTACTACATATCTCGGTACAGGTATACGTGTAAGCGAGCTTATAAATATAAATGTTGAGGATATTGATCTTAATACAAATACCATTATCGTAACCCGCAAGGGCGGAGATGAACAGGAAATTTTTATGCCGAATCAGGTAAAAGAAGCAATTATGATTTACTTAAAAGACGAGGAGTCGCGAAAAAACCGTGATATATCCTCAGGGCCTCTATTCTTAAGCCGGAATAAGTCTCGGTTTACCCCTGCCGGAATCGAAAAGCTTTTGAGGAACTATTGTCTTACCGTGGGTATAACAAATCCCGACAAAGCAAGACCTCATGCTTTAAGAAGAACCTTTGCCTGTCAGCTTCTTGAAGACGGCGTAGATATAAAAATGGTTGCAGACCTTCTTGGTCATAAAAATATTGAAGTTACACATAAATACTATGCACAGTACAATGCCAAAGCCAGAAAAGACCTTATGCTTCAGCAAGTTCCCGTTCCCGAGAATATATACAAAACTCTTGAAGATGAGGTTCCTCCGGAGGACGAAAACAACAGTTAATTAAATTTAAAAAAACAGTGGGCGGATAATATCCGCCCAACATAAATTATTTTTAAACCGAATTAATACCCCTGCTTTGTCCGCAGGTAACGTTAGCTTCTCAGATTTTCAGCGAAAGATTTTTTATCCCACCGATATCCGAAACTGACCTCATCTCCTTATGAGGTATGTATATCCGCACTTAAGTTATATTTTCTCCTATGGTTTTTCCCCAACATCCTATTTTTGTAATCATATCCTTTTCGGTATAATATGCATTTGGCGCAAATTCATCATCCGAATAACGTATACACATCATTGCAAGTTCTTTCATAAATTTATCAATGTTGTGGGGTATTTTTTTCTCATCCTGTTTTACATCAAAATAAACCCTGTAAAATTCAGAGCAAAAATATTCCAATCCGATATATCCGTTTTTAAAACTTTCTAAAAGAAAAATAAGTTCCTCATATCTTGTCATAATTTATCTCCTTTATTTTACGGGAAATTCAGTTTAAAAGAAAAGACTGTGCCGAAGATTCGATAACATCCGGCAGCAGTCTTAATATTACATTGTACTTAATGCGTCCTGTAACCACCATGAACCAATATCAAATGCTTTATAAAGGTCATCTCTTTCGCCGGTACGATAGTTAATTCCGGTGCCTACTTCCTCTACGGTATTATCCTGAATACTGAACTTAACCTTTGTTGAAACATCAATGTCACCGACTTTTTTTGTTTCAAGAATCTCAATTTCCAATATCAGCTTATCTTCAAGATTTCCGTAATAAATCTTATTACCTTTACGGTAGACCGGTTTTCCTTTAAATGTCAAATCCTTTGTTTTCTTTGCAGCTGCCATATAAACACATCCTTTCATTAATATGCAGGAGCGATTATTGCGTTGCAATATGCCGCTTCAACATTACAGTATTTTGCCCGACATACATAATGCACGTTTACCAACGATACATTTTTAATATTGCCTTTCGGCAAATTTTCGAATATGGGCATTTATTACAGATTATACCCTCTTTCAATTAATTTCATGTTATAATCTATTAAATCTTTTTTTGTTGGAGGTACAGCCTTTTCCACTCCGGCTCTGATTTCTTCAAGGGTAAATATACCTGTACTCTTTAATAATGCTCCCAACATTATCATATTTGCCATATTTGCTTTAGCTTCTCTTGCAGCAATTCCTGTTGCGTCAACCGCAACAACTTTAACGTCATCTCTTTTGATTTCTCTGTCAATAAGAGTTTTATCATAAATAATTGTTCCGCCCGGCACAACATCATTTTCAAACTTGTCTAAAGACGGCTTATTCATGCTTATAAGAATATTTGGTGTTATAATAATAGGTGAGCCTACCGGTTCATCCGAAACAATAACATGACAGTTTGCAGCTCCGCCTCTCATTTCAGGGCCATATGACGGTAACCATGATAACTTTTTACCCTTAACCAAAGCAGTATACGCCAATATTTTTCCGGCAAAGAGGATACCCTGGCCGCCGAATCCGGTTATAATAATATTATCAGTCATTTTGTATTCCTCCTTACTTATTTTCATCATCAATGTCCTTATATACTCCCAACGGATAATAAGGAATCATATCTTTCTGTAATCTCTTTATTGCTTCTGCCGGAGACAATCCCCAGTTTGTAGGACAGGTCGAAAGAACTTCTACCAAAGAAAATCCTTTTCCGTCTATCTGATTTTGGAAAGCTTTTTTAATTGCGGCTTTTGCTTTTTTAATATTCGGAACGGTATCCAATGCAACTCTTGCTATATAGCTGGGTCCATCCAATGTGGAAAGCATTTCCGAAATTCTTATAGGGTTACCCTGAGTTTTTATATCACGGCCGTATGGCGAGGTTTGTGTAACCTGACCCGGCAGTGTTGTAGGCGCCATCTGACCGCCTGTCATACCGTAAATTGTATTGTTAATAAATATAATTGTTATGTTTTCTCCTCTTGCAGCTGAGTGTACTGTTTCAGCCGTTCCGATAGCGGCAAGGTCACCGTCACCCTGATATGTAAATACTACTTTATCGGGATGAACTCTCTTTATTCCTGTTGCAACAGCAGGAGCTCTTCCGTGAGCTGCCTCCTGCATATCACAGTTAAAATAATCATATGCCATAACTGCGCATCCAACCGGTGCTACACCAATTGCATTTCCTTCAATTCCCAACTCATCCAAAACTTCGGCAACAAGTCTGTGACAAATGCCGTGAGTACAGCCGGGGCAATAATGGAACGGTGCGTCTGTTAAAGCGTGTGGTTTTTTAAATACTATAGCCATTATTTTAAACCTCCTGCAATTTTTCTTACTTCCTCAATTATTTCCTGAGGAGTGGGAATAATACCGCCCGTTCTTCCGAAGAAATATACGGGTGCTTTTCCGTTTACTGCAATTTTAACATCTTCTACCATCTGTCCCATACTCATTTCCACAGATAGAAATGCTTTTGCGGTATTTGCTGCTTCTGCAAATACTTTAACAGGGAACGGCCATAAGGTGATAGGTCTGATTACACCCACCTTTAATCCCTCTTCCCGAAGAGTTTTAACGGCTGATTCAACAACACGGCTTGTTGTCCCGTATGCTGTTACAACAATATCCGCATCTTCAATATCATGCGCTTCATAACGCTGTTCTTTTTCTTTTATTATATCATATCTTTTCTGACGTTCTATAATTGTCTTTTCAAGAGCTTCAGGCGACAGATAAAGAGAATTGATAATATTGTGTTCTCTTTTAAGACCTGTACCTGTAGTTGCCCAATCCTTATTTGTTGTTATAGGTTCGGGAACCGAATCAAAGTCAACAGGCTCCATCATCTGGCCCAATGTACCGTCACCGAGAATCATTGCGGGAACTCTGTATTCTTCCGATTTATTAAATGCATCGGCTGTAAGAGATACAATTTCCTGAACTGAGTTAGGTGCATATACTATCAAATGATAATCACCGTGTCCGCCTCCCTTTGTTACCTGGAAATAATCCGACTGTGCCGGCTGAATACCTCCAAGTCCGGGGCCTCCTCTTACTATATCAACAATAACGCATGGCAAATCCGCACCTGCTATGTAAGAAATACCTTCGGATTTTAAGCTGATACCGGGGCTTGACGAACTTGTCATTGCACGTGCGCCTGCACCTGCTGCACCGTATACCATATTAATTGCCGCAACTTCACTTTCAGCCTGTAAAAACACACCGCCGATTTTTGGCATCTTTTTTGCCATATATGCGGAAAGCTCTGTCTGCGGAGTTATCGGATAACCGAAAAAATGTCTGCATCCTGAACGGATTGCGGCTTCTCCGATAGCTTCATTTCCTTTCATTAAAACCTTTTCACTCATTATATTCACCTCTCATTATACATCTTTTTCCACAGTAATTACAACATCAGGACATACTGTCGCACAAAAAGCGCAAGCAATACATTTTTCCTGGTCGGTAATCTCTGCCGGTCTGAAACCTTTTGCATTAAGCCTGTCTTTTGCAATACTTATAATCTGTTTAGGGCAGGCGTTTACACATAGTTCACAGCCTTTGCATCTGTCTTCACGAAATGTTACTTTATTCATTGCTTTTCTTCCTTTCTGTATGGACTTATGGATTAAATGCTTGGAAAACACAAATTTTATACTTCCCAGGGCATTTTTATATATATATTCATAGGAAATTTCTGTTCATCAAATTCTTTCGGAAGATTTGACAACGATTTTTCCAATCCACATTGCATTGTAACAGGTATCCCCATTTTTTCCGATAATGCTTCAATTTCTTTATAATCGGAAAGCAGCGTATCTTCCGTTGTTAATTTTCCCAGATTTGTATTATTGGCAATATCGGTAAATTTAAGACGTGACGCGTGTTCAATATTTCTTGCCATTTCATAAAGGTCATCACATGTTTCGGTAAGCGGTCTTTTTGTGCTTACAACAAAAATCATACGATAAGGTTCTTTCTGAAAAAAGCTGTTATACTGACCAAGAGCAAATGCCCCGTCATCATCTCCGCCCACATCAAAGATAACATAAGCATTTTCGTCATAAAACACTTTCTTTATGTCCTGAGGGACTGTAGGCATATCAAGATTTGAATTTGCAAATTCGGAAGCAATAAGTTCAATGCCGTGTTCATTTAAAATTTTTCTTGCGTCAGCGGTTCTGAAATACGGATTTACAATATCCAAATCAATAATTGTAACCTTTTTTCCTTCATTGGCAAGTTTTATGGCATAGTTTATCGAAACTTCCGTTTTTCCGCTGCCGAAATGTCCGCAAAAAACATTTAATCTTACACTCATCTTATCACTGCTCCATTTACTGTTATTATATCATTATAACACAATTGATTTATTAAATCAATAGTTAAATTCCCAAATAATATATGTTTATATCAAGTAAATCAGTTATGATTTACCAATAAATTTAATATCAGCTTTTTTAATGTAAGAATTTACCATTTAATAAGGCTATATTTTATATATTTTATTCTGTTTCATAAATTCCGAAGGCGTTAAACCTGTCCTTTGTTTGAAAAAGCGGCAGAAATGATACGGATTTGTAAACCCACATTCTTCCGAAACCGCATTTATCTTCAGCACCCCTTCCGACAGCATTTGTTTTGCCTTATTTATTCTCATATTCAAAATATACTGTTTCGGCGACATACCGTATGTTTTTTTAAATAACTTTCGGAAATACTCTTCACTTAAATTACATTGTTTTGACAACAGTGCGTTTGTCACATTACCGCAATAATTATTTTCCGCATACTTCATTGCAGGGGCAAGAGGATTTGAAGTAAAATTACCGCTTCGCAAAAAAATATCAAAAATGTTATATAACATACTCATAACAGCCAATCTGTTGCTTTTTAAAATAAACAATTTTTTCATCTGTTCAAAATTTCTCATTACAATATCAATATTTTCTATCGGCAAAACAGTAATCGTATCCGAAGAAAGATTTTCACACTCAAAATTAATAACAGGAAATTTACCGTCTTTATTACCATATATAACATAACTTTGCCCCTTAGGAAGGATAACGGCATGGTTGCGGTCGGACACGAAGGCTTTTCCATTGTGTACATATGTTATCTGCCCTTCATCAGTAAAGGATAAACCGCTGCACATACGGTTGTTCATTTTTTCTATTCTTCCCTTTGCGGAAAATATTGTTACAACATTTAAAATATCTGTAATGACAACATTATCGAAATTCATTATTCTTCACCCTGTATATTGACATTTTTCATACTGCAGGCTGTAATATCGGAAAAAAATTATTCTCCGATTTCCGCAGCCTGTAGGCTCCCAATGTTTATTTAACCCATTTTACCATAATAATCAATATAAGTCAAATAAAAAGTATTCAATAATACCATAAACATCAATATAATACCATTTTTATCATTGAAAGCCGTTTTTAAATTTTATATAATAATGCAAAACAGTAACATAAGAGGTGTTTTTTATGGATTTTTCAGGCAAAACGGCAATTTCAACAGGTGCGGCGTCCGGAATGGGGCTTTTGTTTTCTCAGAACATAGCTTCATCCGGCGGAAATGTTGTTATGTGTGACGTCAACAAAGAGGAACTTTACGAAAAAGTCAGGGAAATAAACGAAATGCATCAGGGCAGGGCCGTTGGAATTGTATGTGATGTCCGTGATTATTCTCAGGTCTGCAATGCAGTCAGCAAAACTGTTGAGCTTTTCTCAAAAATAGATATTCTTGCGAATTTTGCAGGAGGAACTGCTGTGAGAATGAGAAAAGTAAATTCAAAAGAGTATCCCGAATTTCCCGATGTACCTATAGATGTATATGATTGGGGAATTGACGTAAATTTAAAAGGGCCCTTTTATTTTGCTCATGCGGCATTAAAATATATGAGAAATCAAAACAGCGGGCTTATAATAAACATCGGCTCAATAACAGGAATGGAGGGCGATGGGTACGGCATGGACTATCCCACATCAAAAGCCGGGCTTATGTTCGGACTTACAAAATCCATTGCCCGGTACGGTGCAAAATATAATATAAGATGTGTATGTATTTCTCCCGGTCCTGTTCTGACAAGAGCAAATATGGCTCAGATGAAAACCCTTTTAAACAGAGCGGCAGACCCTCAGGAGATAATTAATTTATGTCTTTTTGTTGCGTCGGAAAAAGGTCAATTTATCAACGGTGAAAATATAATGATTGACGGCGGACGAAATGCTATGGGACGGGGTTAATATTATGAAAAAGAGTTTTTTAAATTATGATAAGGCAATTCTTACCGTTATGGTGCAGGCAGATAATCCTGACAGAATAAAAGAACTTATTAATAAATCCCTGCCCTGCGGTGCAGAAGCCTTTGGAATACAATTTGAACAGTTGAAACCGGAATACAGGCAGAAAGGAATATATAAAGAACTTTTTTCCTATACAGAAAAGCCTGTGTATGTAACCAACTACCGAAGTGCATACAATACAGGGAAAACTGATGAAATTTTAGCTGAAGAGCTTATGGAATTAGCAGACTGCGGAGCAACATTATGTGATGTTATAGGAGATTTGTTTGATAAACAACCGGACGAAGTTGCATCATCGGCCGATGCAATAAATAAACAAAAGGACCTTATAGAAAAACTGCACAAAAAGGGTTCGCAGGTGCTTATATCATCACATATTCTAAAATATACATCTGCCGAAAGAGTCCTTGAAATTGCTTTGGAACATCAAAAAAGAGGTGCTGATATTTCAAAGATAGTCACATGGGCAGAAACAATGGAACAACAGCTTGAAAACATGAAAATAATTAATATGTTAAAGGAAAACATCAGTATACCTTTTCTCTTTCTTTCAGGAGGAGAATGCAGGATTTTAAGAAGAATCGGCGGTGAGTTGGGTTGCTGTATGTATCTGACCGTTTATGAATATGATGAATTTGCAACACCGTCACAGCCGCTTTTACAAAACGTAAAAAAAATAAGAGATAATATATAGAAAGAATGATAAAATATGAAAGCCAT
>CASFSH010000266.1 GCA_949297205.1 uncultured Bacillota bacterium
CTTAAAAATAATGAAATTAAAAGAGTTGCAACAGGTTATTTCGGTATTAATACAGGCGGATTTGCTGTAGTTAAATTTAATACTGAAAATGATATGAACTTATTGATCGGGAATGAAAAAGAATATAAAAAATTATATAAAAGACATCGTAAAAATCAAATGGAAACTACATGGTATTAACTAAAAATTTTTATAAAACAATTTTAGGTATGAAATTAATTTAGGAGTGTAGTTCTATGAAGTTGTCAAAAAAAAGAAATATACTGAGTATGTTTATATTTGTTATAATGGGAATTATTTTTCAAAAAATAACCGAAATAATAGTGTCTATTGTGAATATGAATACATGGTACAGTAGTATTATACTCTATTCTCCACTTATTCTGTTAGGCTGTATAGTCATATTAATCTTATGGAGAAAAGTTTGGGTTGTTGAAGGATCGGTAAAGGTTCAAATTTTGAAAAAAATAATATTATCCATAATCGGAGCATTAATAACGTATATTTGTTTTTGGATTTCCTGGGCTTTAGTGTATGGGTATACTTTGAGAAATTTTTAAGTGTAAATCACAAGATTAGTAAATAATTCTATTGTCTTATGATAGTAACGAAAATCAGCTTTCACAAACTGTAAACCGAACGTCAAAAACATTTACATATAACAAATTCAATCAGCTTACAGGCTTTGTTAACGGTAACACTTCTGCTTCGTATACATATAACCCGAGCGGAGCAAGAAGAACAAAAACCGTGAACGGTACAACAACAAACTTTGTCTGGAACGGAAGCAATCTTGCGTACGAAAAAGCAAACGGAAAAGAAAATTACTACTATTACGACATCACAGGTATTACATCAGCAAAAACAGACGGCGTTGTAAAAAATTACCTTAAAAACAGCCACGGCGACGTTACGGCAATTGCAGATTCAACAGGTACTATTACAAATGATTATGTGTATGATGCATTTGGCAACGAAAAGACCGAGAATGCTGCAGATACGAACCCGTTCAGATACGCAGGCGAGTATTTTGACGCGGAAACCGGACAAATATACCTGAGAAACCGCTACTACTCCCCATCAACCGGTAGATTTATAACGGAAGACCCCGTTAGGGATGGGTTGAATTGGTATGTTTATGCGGGAAATAATCCGGTTATGTTTATTGATCCAAGCGGTAATATCAGAGAACCGGGATATGTTAACGGTGTGTGGTGTGAAGACCCCGATGCTTATGAATTTGGTAAAGATTCATTAGTTTATGATTCGCTTACGACATTAGGAGAAATGTGGGAATTAAGACCAAATAATAGAGCTGATATTGAATCTTTGGCTAATGAAATTAGAAGGATAGCAAGAGAATTTTTGTATGAAACAAAATTGAAGCTCGCTATGAAAATTGCCCCAAATAGTGCTAATTCTACAGATATTATTTTAGCCGCAGGTCATCCATTCAAAGCAGCAGAAGCTAACAAGCTACAGAAAAAAGCTCGAAAAATGGCTGATGAAAGATATACTGATCATCGTGATGGAACGCTACATAATGCTTTTAAACATACAATATGGAATGCGATGATGGCATATCATATCGATCCACAGTATGCCAAATGGGTTGGAGATGCACATGAGTTTGGTGCGTCAGAAAATCTTAATCAAACTAACAATTATCAACGAGATTTGATGAATATGGATTTACATAATAATGAAAAAGGTATTCAACTAGGAGATGGATTCCAGACGGAAGTATGGTATAAAAGTGCTGATGAAGAAATGGCAGATAAAATAATTGAATTAATTAACGAAGGTGAATTATGGATTGTACAGTAAAGGATGGTAATTATGAAGAAAAAAATATTTCTTATTATATTATCTGTTTTAATTTTTATTATTTTTTACATATTTTATGAACTACAATATATGGTTGTATCAGATGATTATGACCGGGCTATGTACTCAGTAGTGATATATAATACAACGAATACTATAATTAATGATATGAAAGTGTATTATGGATCGGATCATCCTGACAATTATACACTTCAAGAATTTACACAATTAGACCAAATCAATTCCGGACAATACGTGAAAGTGAATATACCGACTAAAGAGTTTCCAATACCCCCGCCATATAATGTGTATTTAAATCATGCAGGGAATGAATTATTATGTGTCGGTTATACAGGACTTAAAACAGGTGGTTTTGAAGTTGTTGAAATTGTTGAGGAATCCGGAAGCATAGAATTAAAACAGCTAATGACATCTGATAGGGCTTATAAAAAACTGATTAAAAGACAC
>CASFSH010000267.1 GCA_949297205.1 uncultured Bacillota bacterium
GCTTAAAAAGTCGATGAAAAATGCTAAAAATCAAGCATGACTATTTTGTGTACCCATTTTTAAGAACGGGTACATTTTTTCTTGCAAAAAGATAGGAGCCTGCAAATGAGCATCTTAAAAATGCTCATTTGCAACAGCCCCTTGCAATTTATACCCCCTCATACACTATTTGGCAAAATATCGGTAGTTTGATGATGATTTGCCCCCCCTTTTTTTTATCAAAACTTTATTATACCACTCTTTATTGTTGTTTCTAAATGTCAGTATACTATATAAAAATATCAGTATACGACTTGTAATTCGCAACATCACGATATATAATCAAAATAGTTTTAATGACATTATATAGGAGCCGGAGTTAAAATTAGGAGGAAAAGGTTTATGAAAATTATTGAAAGTGAAAAAAGTGAAAAATATCTTGGTTATCGGCTTTATATTCCGGATAATATGAGTGGCGAACTCCCTCTTCTGATTTACTTACATGGTGCAGGAGAGAGAGGAGAGCGCAGGGCACAATTAGAACATATGGAACGCAATGGTGTACCGCGTATTATAAAAGAGGGCAGAGAAATAGATGCTATTGTTCTGTGTCCGCAATGTCCTGAAATGTTTGTATGGAACAATATTGTTGTTGATTTAAAAAAACTGATTGATAACATAATTGAGCAATACCGAATAAAAAAAGACAGAATATGCATTACCGGTTCGAGTATGGGAGGATATGGTACATGGGAAATGGGCATGACATTCCCTGGTTTTTTCTCGGCAATTGCTCCTGTTAGTGGCGGAGGAATGGAATGGCGTGCTCAGAAATTGGTTAATACACCTGTCCGGGCATATCATGGTGCAGATGATGATGCTGTAAAACCTATCAATTCAAAAATGATGGTTGATAAAATTCAAGAGGCGGGTGGCTCTGCAAAATTTTGCCTTTTACAAGGCTTTGGACATGGTGATGGTATTTATGAAGCATATAAAAATCAAAACTTGATTGAATGGATATTAAAACAGAGAAGAACAAATTTTGATATTGTTGAAGAAGTGGCGTCAAGTTGGTTTTGATAGATGAATTACGAGTCTATCAATGTAGTTTTGCTGTTGTAAAGTCAGCAAAAATGCTTTGCTATATAAAACAAATTTTACGAAAGAAGGATTAAAAAATGGAGATTAAAGCTTCGATGGGGCGTTATACTGTTTACGCCAGCGAGTATTTAAAATTGGACAGCGATGTACTGTCGGGAGGAGGAACAGATGAAACAGAGATACTTCAAAGTATTTTGGACAAAGCACCGGAATGGGGAAGTTTGCATCTTATAATGGACGGAGCGGCGCTCATAAGGGGGATTGAGGTGCACTCAAACACTACTATAGAGTGTATTAACAGTAGCTGCGGATTTTTCCTGAAAGCAGGCTCTGACGATGCAGTTATAAAAAATCATGATATTTCGGAAACAGAAATAAAAAATGTAAATATAACTCTAAAAGGTGGAACGTATAATCAGAATTGTCTTAATCAAGGCATGACCCCTCCGACTGAAAAACAATTGCCAAAAGGGCGGGGGTGCTCGGAAATGCTTACTTGTATGAGATTTTTTGGCGTTCGCAATTTAGTTATGGATGGTGTTACAATTTGTGATCAAAAGCGTTATGCACTGCTTATGGGAAATTGGAAAAATGTATATATGAACAACATAAATATACCGCTTCCGCATATAGTAAAAGAGACAAATCAAGACGGTCTGCATTTTCATGGACCCGGTCAGAACCTAAGACTTAAGAACATTTATGGTCGAGGCGGTGATGATTTCATAGCGATAAATACTGATGAAGGAGACAATGTTTCGTCTATACGTGATGTCCTGATAGACGGGGTTATATTGCATGATGGTGCACACCAGGCAATTCGTCTTTTATGCAGAGATAAGGGTGTACTTGAAAATGTCACAATAAAGAATGTTATGGGAAGCGTACGATGCTGCGGTTTTTATATAAATCCGTGGTTTAACTTCGAGCACCCTGAAGCAAAAGGCGGTCTTTTTAAGAATATCTATATTGAAAATGTCAGATTGAAACAAGCAGATAATTTATTTGAAAGAATCCAGCCATTTATATTCTGCTTGGGCGGAAATATAAGAAATATAACAATTAAAGATGTATGTGCAGAGTCAGATAGTGATGAATTCAGACTCCTTACCGTAAGAGAGGGCGGTGGATATTTAAGCCATGTATATGAAGGAATGACTCCGACTCACATAGAAGATTTAACCGTAGACGGAGTGTACGTTACAGACGGCGGACTCGGCAATGCAAAAGAGCATTTATTTGAAATTGAAGGAAATGCAAGGGTTGACAGAATAAAACTCAGCAATATAAGTGCACATTCGGCAAAACCGGCGGAGGCACTTATCGGTATAACTGATAAGCCTGATGTTGGAGAAATCAGACTTGAATCGGTTTATGCGGAAAATTTTTCGGAGCTTGTACGCGGAAAATGCAGAAAATTAACGGTTAAAGAATAATAGAGGGTGTATATAGTATGGGCCCATATATAATAATTATTGTTGCAGATATTCTTTTGGCTGTTGGATTTGTGCTGCAAAAAGAATATGAAAATAATGCGGGTGCGAGTATGCGTTCGGGCTTAGTTTATAATTTATTTACAGGAATATTTACGGTTGTTGCCTTTTATGTTATAAGCGGATTCAGGATAAGTTTTTCGTGGTATTCTTTCTTGATGGCGTCGGGAATGTTTATTTTTAACTTTGCATATCTTTTGACGGGATTTAAAATTATGAAGTATGGCAATATGTCTATGTATACCATTTTCCTGATGGCAGGCGGAATGTTGGTTCCGTATATATGGGGTGTTGCGTTTTTGGGGGAGAAAGTCTCGACGCTGAGGATTATAGGATGCATTGTAATTGTTGTTGCTATATTTATAAGCGATTTTGATAAAAATCAAAAGATTGATAAAAAAATATGGCTTTGCATTGCTGTGTTTTTCATGAATGGTGCGGTGAGTGTAATAAGCAAAATGCATCAGATAAACGATGTATATAAAACGGTTTCATCTGAGAATTTTGTGTTTTGGAGTGCGGTTGCAAGAACTATAGTCTGCGGAGTATCAATGCTTATTTTAAAACCGCGAAAGACAGAAAATGTTGCAAATTTATTCTGCGGCAAAAATTGGCTGATATTTTTTGCTTCGGCAGTTGTTGGTGGGGTTTCTTATGTTTGCCAGCTTAACGGCGCGGTGAATATTCCGGCAACGGTGCTTTATCCTCTTATAACGGGAGGAACTGTTATCTTATCGGTTGTAGCTGACAGGATTGTATTTAAGACAAAGCTTACCAAACAACAGTACATAGGAACAGCAATGTGCTTTGTCGGGACGTGTTTGTTTTTATAAAATTACCAAAAAAGTCATCAGTGTATAAAATTATGCGCAGATGACTTTTTTTGTATATTCTTAATTAATGTATTTTATATTTTTTCTGTACTGTGACGGTGTGACGCCGTATTTTTCCTTAAATTGCTTATGAAACCATGACATATTCTCAAATCCGCAGGAAAAACAGATTTCCGTTACTGATAAATTGCTGCTGTATAGCATATTTGCGGCATATTCAAGCCTTAAATCCGATATATACTGAGTTGGGGTGACATTGTAATATTGTTTTAAAGAACGAGCAAGATGTTCATAACTTTTCCCTGATACTTCAATCATTCTGTTTAGCCCGGCAATGAAGTTGATAGGTTTTTTCATTTTTTGATAAGCTACCTCAAGCCATATCGGAACAGTATAAGCATCTTCGGAATAATTGAAAAAGTATTGAGAAAATATCTGAAACAAAATAATACGAAATTCCATATGTAACGATATAATGTCTTTTTCATGACTCAGATTTAAAAGAGAATAAAATAATGAATTCTTCTTTTTTTGCGAAAGGATTGTCACGGGAGGAAAGGAAGTGTTTAAGAGAGAGGTGTATGGAAAGGCTTCCCCTAAATACTCGAATAATGCGTTAAAGTGTTGCTTTGTAAAAGCAAGATTGATAAACTCAAAGCTATTTCCGTCGGCACTTTGATAATTATGAACATCACGGTCGCGTATAAAAAGCAAGTGACCATCACGAATAATATTTGTCTGTGAGTTGACCGTATGAGCAACATTGCCTTTTAAAATCAAAAAGATCTCATAATAGTCATGATAGTGCAGTTTAAAGCGTTCAGTGTTACTTTTTACATATCTGCATAAAAATCCTGTTTGAGGGTTGGTGTGTTTTGAGGCTTTTAATAATTTTACTTCCATAAGACAGTTTTTTGTATTATAATTTTAATACTTTCCTCCGTACTGAAAAGATATTTTTTATTTGATAATGCTATTATAAAACAAAAATAAAGTAGTGTCAATATTTTGGCCCTAAAAAGAAAAGTTTTTTTTTGCAGGTTTTTTTGAGTAAAAGTGTTTGTTAAATCCTTAGATTTTAATGAAAATATTGGTAAATTTATCGGAGAAGTTAAAAATAAAATATTATTTGTAGCATGTGTTTTTTTGTGTATATCATTATACTACACAAAAATATCATTATGCGACTTGTATTCACATACACGGTACTATATATTATAATTAAGATATTCGGATTAGTTTCCGTACTAATGATTATGAGGTGCTTGTATGAAAAAACAAAATACTGATTTCAGAGAAAAAAAGATTCAAAAAATGGTACGGCTTTTGAAAGAAAAAGCTATGATTGATGAAAAAGATATTGATTTTGAATATATTGGGTGTGGGGAATATAAAAAAAGTAATACACCGCCTGCATTGTCGGACAATTGGAGGTTGTTCTTGAAGGGGGCTCGTTTAGATGGCGTGGACAGGCATTTTTGGCTGCATTTGAAGATAGACGCAGTTGAAAAACAAGACGGAAAAGAACTGAGATTTTCTTTGAAAACAGGAAGAGAAGGACAGTGGGATCCAAAGAATCCGCAGTGTATAGTGTATGTAAACGGCAAAACAGAGCAAGCCTTTGACACAAATCATACATGGCTTCCTTTGGAGTTTGAAACCGACTATGATATTTATATTTATCTCTACACCGGAATGATAGGTGGATATTTTGATGTCTTACCGAGTATTCAAATCATAGATTTAGCGATAGAGGGTCTTTTTTATGATATAAATGTACCGTATCTGTGTATGGAGGAATATAAAAAGGATGATTATAACTATATAAAAATAAGGGATTGCCTGGACAAAGCGTTGGTATGTCTGGATTTGAGAGAAATATATTCAGAAGAATTTTACGAAAGCGTCAGAAAAACATCGGAATATCTGCGTGACGAATTTTACGGTAAGTTATGCGGCGAGAATAATATATGCGTAAGCTGTATCGGGCATACGCATATTGATATTGCATGGCAGTGGACGGTTGCACAAACAAAGGAAAAGGCACAGAGGACGTTTTCAACGGTTATAAATATGATGAAAAGATATGAAGAATATTCGTTTATGTCGAGTCAGCCGCAGCTGTATCAGTATGTAAAGGAAAATGATCCTGAGTTATATGAAAAAATAAAAGAAAAGATAAAAGAGGGACGCTGGGAACCGGAGGGCGGAATGTGGATTGAAGCCGATACAAACCTTGTAAGCGGCGAAAGTCTTATACGTCAGATTATTTTCGGCAAAAGATTCATGAGGGAGGAATTTGGAAAAGACAGCAGAATTCTATGGCTTCCGGATGTATTCGGTTATAGCGGTGCATTGCCGCAGATAATGAAAAAAAGCGGAATAGATTACTTCTTTACAAGCAAAATGGCATGGAACAGAACAAATGCGATGCCAAATGATATTTTCCTTTGGGAGGGCATTGACGGCAGCAAAGTGTTTGCAAATCTTTTATGGAATTATGCTCAGCATATTACACCGGACTTTGTTCTGCAAACATGGGAAAAATATAAGAATAAGTCGTATAACGATAACCCTGTTATGACTTTTGGATATGGTGACGGCGGCGGTGGCCCGACATATGAGATGATGGAAAATTACAGACGTCTAAAGTATGGGATTCCGGGTATGCCGAAGGTAAAATTGGACAAGGCTGAGGATTATTTTGAAAAAACCGAGGAAAAGTTTTATAAAAACTCTGAAGAGCTTTGCCGAACACCTAAGTGGGTCGGAGAGATGTATTTTGAAATGCACAGAGGCACATATACTTCGATGGCGAAGAACAAAAAGAACAACAGAATGAGCGAGTTGCTTTACTTAAAAGCGGAGGCGCTTTCTGTAGCAGATATGATTTTGTGCGGCGGTGTATATCCGGAGGAGAATCTTCGTAAAAATCAGCAGACCATATTGTTGAATCAATTCCACGATATAATTCCGGGATCTTCTATTAAGGAAGTGTATGACGTTACTGATTTGGAATATGAACAGATTTTATCGGATGCAAACAAAATTGCAGAGGAAAAGCTGAGCAATATAAAAGCAGATATTGCAACCGAAGGGGGCATTTGGGTATATAACGCAACACCGTTTGAGGTGAGTGATTATATAAAGGTAGATGACGAGCTTTACTTTGCACAAGATATTCCCGCTCATGGCTGGAGGGTGATAGACGATAAACCTGTGAAATGGGATATAAAGGTGAGCAAGAATTGTATTGAGAATGATTGCGTAAAGGTTTTGTTTGACGAGAGCTATCATATAATTTCAATTTATGACAAAATAGAAAAACGTGAGGTTATAGCCGAAGGGGAAAAGGCAAATTGCATTGAAATTTTTGAAGATTATCCGGATAATTATGATGCATGGGAGATATGCGATTATTACAGACAAAAGATGTGGATTGCCGATGATGTTTCAAAGGTCGCATTGCTCGAAAATGGGATAAGGGTGGAGAGAAAATACAGACATTCAAAAATAACTCAGGACATTACTGTAAGAAATGGCTCTAAAAGAATAGACTTTGCAACGACAGTTGATTGGCAAGAGGATCATGTCATGATGAAAGCGGCGTTTCCGATAGATATTCATTCACAATATGCGACATATGACATTCAGTTCGGAAATCTTGAAAGACCGACGCATAAAAATACAAGCTGGGACGAGGCAAAATTTGAGGTATGTGCGCACAAATGGGCGGATTTATCTGAAAGCGGATTTGGTGTCAGTCTGCTAAATGACTGTAAATATGGCTATAGCATTGAAGACAATGTGATGGAAATAACTCTTTTAAAATCCGCGACATATCCCAATCCTGTAGCGGACAGGGGTATAAATACATTCACATATTCGCTCTATCCGCATACGGGAGATTACAGAAGAGGTAAAACGGTGCGTGAGGGATATATCTTGAATCAGCCGCTTTCGGGATATCGGATAGAAAAAAATACGGGAGCAATTTCGGATTGCTGCTCTATAGCAAAGAGTGATTGTGAAAATGTTGTTGTTGAAACAATAAAAAAAGCAGAGGATGATAGTTCGGTTATTGTCAGACTGTATGAAACATATAATCAGAAGTCCGATGCACAGATAAGTGTGGGATTTGATTTCAAAGAGGTTTATTTGTGCGATATGTTGGAAAACAACTTAGAAAAAATAGAGTCGGAAAATAATGCGGTTAAAATTAAAGTTAAAAATTTTGAAATAATAACATTGAAGTTTATTATCTAAGGAAAGGCGGAATGAAAATGATAAAATTAAGCGAGAAAAAGGATGCAAAACTGTTTGGGGACACTATATTTAATTCAATTTCGGTCGGGAGTGCATATGAAATGCTTCGGCATGACGTCATGGAACACTTGCGGCAGATACAGTCTGAGCTGCACTTTAAATATTGTAGATTTCATGGGCTTTTTCATGACAATATGGCAGTTGTGAAGCGTTTGGCAAACGGAAAAATAGCTTATCAGTGGCATCAGATAGACAAGCTTACCGATTATATGCTGTCAGTCGGATTAAAACCGTTTTTTCAGTTGGGAGCTATGCCGGAAGAGCTGGCATCAAGACATGATTTTTATGCATTCGCCTGGAAAATGAATACAAGTGCACCGAGAGATTATGATGAGTGGGGAGATCTTATTGAAAATTTTGTAAGACATATTGTGCAAAGATATGGCTTGGAAGAAGTTAAGACTTGGTATTTTGAGGTGTGGAATGAGCCGAATGTAGGAAATGATGCGGGCGGTTTTTGGCCGAAAAGCCTCGGAATGAAAGAATACATGGAGAAGCTCTATACATATGCCGCATATGCAGTTAAGCGTGTTGATAAAGATTTGAGGGTGGGCGGACCTTCAACCGCGGGAGGCGCATATATAAGTGAGATGATAGATTATTGCGCAAAAAACGATGTGCCGATTGATTTTATTACAACTCATGCGTATCCCTTGGGAGAGCAGTGTGAATATCGGGGTGAAAATAAATCGCCGTATAAAACAGGAGAATACTTAAAGGAACGTTTTCGTGAGGTTAAGGAAGCGGTGGAGAACTCTGTTATGCCGAAACTTGAAATACATTGGACAGAATGGAACACAATGTCTGCACCGAACGAAGAAAAAATTATATGGCTTTGTAATAAATGTATTGATAACCTTTTTGGGGGCGCGTGTGTTGTGAGGAATATGCTCGGGGTAAGAGATTACTGTAATTCTGCGGCATATTGGGTCGCAAGTGATATATTCTCGGAAAACAGACAGGCACACAGCGTATTTTCTTGCACATATGGATTGGTAACTATCCGTGGAATAAATAAGGCGACATATAATGCGTATAAGCTTTTAAGAAAGATGCGCGGCAATGTTATGGATTGTGAAAAAGAAGGAGGTTTCGGACTCGGATGTGGAATCACTGCCACAAGTGAAAAAGGGGTGATACGGGCAATTGCCTATAATCAACATTTTCTTGAGATTGAAAGCCAGCCGGATTGGAATGATGAGTTACAAATTCAGGCAGAAGATGACGGAGAATATGTTATAACAAGTGCAAAAATAGAGAAATATCATGGGAGTGCATATGAGGCATGGCTCAATATGGGTTCACCAAATGATGTATCACCTATGCAGGAGGAATATTTAAGAGCAGCAAGTACGATGAATTATCATTGCGATGTTAAAAAGGCGGAAAATGGAATTTTAAGGACGGGATTTTCCTTGAAACCCGATGAAGTAATCTAT
Organism: uncultured Bacillota bacterium; assembly: GCA_949297205.1. Lineage (GTDB taxonomy): Bacteria > Bacillota > Clostridia > UBA1381 > UBA1381 > RGIG1988. Next base: position 9,175 of record CASFSH010000267.1, read on the forward strand.
ATTGAGGTGCAGAAAAAGGGAATTGAGGCAGTGCCAAGAGATATGTCACCCGCCGAGATGGAGGCATGGAATGAAAATGTAATGTATCCGGAGCATGAGGAAATATAAAAAAGAAAGGAATGATTATAAAGATGGAAAACAAAAAAATATGCACATTTTTCCTTTGTATTACGATGATAATGTCTTTTTTAACGGTTTTTGCGGAGTATAATCCGGATCCGTATACACAGGTAAGAGAAAGACCGGCGCCAAAGGAAAATCAGTATACGGTTGCGTTTATAGGAGGATCTCTTACAGCAGGAGGGACAGATTGGATTAAACAAACCGCAGAATGTGTAAAGGCAAGTGTGAACGGAAAAGATGTTGTGACAATCAACGCAGGAAAAGGCGGTACAGGTTCCGATTACGGTGCCGCAAGATTCATGAATGATGTCGGTTCTTTTTCGCCCGATATGGTTGTTGTGGAATTTGCGGTAAATGACCGCAGAAGAGGTGAAAAAGACAGCAAGGTTTATATGGAGTCTATTGTAAGACAATGTCTGTCGCTTGAAAAAATTCCGTCGGTGTTGTTTGTTTATGCTCCGAATCCGATTGATGAATCAGACAGTCAATATGACTCTATGATAGAGCAGTTTAAATGGAAAGATGAGATTGCCAATCATTATGGCATAAAAAGCATAAACATATACGATTATATGCAGCAGGACTTTAAATCGAATAATAAATTCGCTAATTTTGAGGCATATCTTGCAAGTATGTATAATGCATCGGGAGATGGGTTTGATGTGCACGGCGGATATCAGAAATATGCAGAAGCTATAAAAAAAGCTTTTGATGAAGATGCCGATGCGTGTATGGCAAAACCTAAAAATGTCGGGATATACTGTAAAGAATATGCGAATCTGGCAGATGCAAGATACAGATATATAGAATCGGACGATTCTGCAATTACATATGATGATAAATGGACGCGTTATGATGTAAATAATAAATTTACAACCTATGACAGCAAGCTTACGATTGGCGATTATTCATATTCGTATCCATATTTTGAAAATGGTATCATGCAGACCGAAACATCAGCAACATTGAGCTTTAACAGTTCGGCAGAAGCATTCTGCTTCAATTATCCGTCAGCGACAGCGGGAAGTTCAGTGACGGTATATGTAGATAATACGGCATCGGAGCAAAAGCTTTCATGCTGGTCTGCAGCACAAGGGGTGAATTACATAAGCACGTGGTTTGAACTCCCGAAAGATGGCGCTTCACATGAAATATTGGTTGTTGTTGATGAGCCGACAGACCAAAATTATATTTTCAGATTCGGAAATATTATAGAAAGATATAAAAACAGGCAAAGTGCCGATGATGGAAATAAAGATTCGGATAAACCTCAGAACGGCGGACAAAGCACAAGTTCCGGAGAAATACTCGGCAAAAACGGTGCGACGCTTTATGTTTCACCTGACGGTGATGATGAAGAAAATGACGGTACATTTAATAAACCCTTTGAAACAATTCAACGTGCAAAGGAAGCAGTACGAGCTTTAAAGAATGAGGGGTTGCCGGAAGGCGGAGTCTGCGTTTATATCCGTGGAGGTGTATACAGAATTGAAAAGGGTATGACCTTTGGAGCAGAAGATTCCGGAGAAGAAGGAAAACCGATAACATATCGCCCATATCAAAATGAAAAGGTTGAGCTTATTGGAGGAATACAGCTCAGTGTATCTGATTTTAGGCGCGTGTCGGACGAGGAAGTTCTTGCAAAAATATATGACCGCGATGCACGCAGTTGTATATATCAATATGATTTATCAAAAGTCAAGGATTTCAATTATGGCAGCATATATTTCAGTAATCAGTCGGGAAACAAACCGAATGAGCTTGTTGTGGACGGTAAGATGATGACAATTGCAAGATGGCCGAATATGACTGCCGGGGGGAATGATATTTTTGAAAAGGTCAGTGTAGTGACGCCTCAGATTAAGGACAAGGGATTTTCATTCACGCTTTCGGACAAAAACAGAGTAAATAACTGGAAAAATGCAAAAGATGCCGATCTGGTGGCAAACTGGAGGTACTTGTGGCAGTCATATCATGACAAAATTGATAATATAAAAAACGGTATCGTGACAACAACAATAGTTTTAGGGTCGGATGCTGTTGACGGAACGGCGAGATTTTATATCCAGAACTTAATTGAAGAACTGGACAGACCGGGAGAATTTTATGTGGATAAAGAAAATAAAAAACTGTATTTTTATCCGCCGGCGGATTCTTCGGGAGAGTCAGAAATTTTTCTGTCAGATTTATCCGACAGTATGTTTAAGATAGACGGTGCAAATTTCCTGACGTTCAGAGGATTTACGATTCCCTGTTCAAGAGGCAGTGCATTTGAAATTAAAAAGGGCGATAACAATCTGATTGCTTATAATAACATTACAAACCTCGGAAGTATTGCTGTAAGTGTTGCGGAAGATACTTATAATAACGGTGTGGTCGGCAATTATATTTCCATGACAGACGGCGGAATAAATCTATCGGGAGGAAATGTAAAAACTCTTACACCGGGTGGGAATTATGCAGAAAATAATGAAACGGAAAAGTTCTCCAGAATAACAAAAACGTATACCGGCGGTATCCATGTTGGGGGATGCGGAAACAGGGTTTCACATAATGAAATACACGACGCACTTCACTTGGGAATGCAGTTTTCGGGGAATGAAAACATAATAGAATATAATGAATTTTATGATCTTTTGCAGTCGGTGGACGATTCGGGCGGAATTTATTCCGGACGTACATGGATAAGACGCGGAAATCAGATAACGCATAATTATTTTCATGACTTCTATGGCTCATCAGGTGGTGTCGGATTAGGATGCATATATTTCGATGATAATCTTTCAGGCAACTCGGTAACAAAAAATATATTTGAAAATATTCCGGGACGCGGAATGTGGGCAGAGGCGGGAAGCGACAACAATGTTGAAAATAATATTATGATCAATGTAGGAACGCCTATACGTTATGTTGACAGAGGAAACCCCACAACAAAACTTGCAGAGGTTGACGAATCGAACTATATGGTTTCCTCCTTGAAGGAAGTACCCTATACATCAGATGTATGGCTTGCAAAATATCCGATTATGAGCGAAATTTGGAATTTGCCGGTTTACCAGCCGCACAGAGTATCTATTAAAAAGAATGTATTTGTAAATTCTGGTTCAAATGATATAAGTACCAGCGTTATTTCACAAGGTACATTTGAAAATAACGTAAATATGGATAATCCGGGATTTGCGGATATAAAGAACAGGAATTACACTTTAACAGAGAATGCAAGTGTTTATTCGGAGATCCCCGGATTTGAGGATACACATTTCGAGAAAATGGGCAGATATACAGATAAGCTCAAAGAAAGAGTGAAAGATGCGGTGGTTTTGGGAATAGGGCGTGCAGGCGCTGAGAAAAACGGAGAAATGACGCAAATAGATTCTCAGAATGACGCGGTTATGCCGATTATTATAAATAACAGAACTTTTGTGCCGGTAAGATTTATTTCAGAAAGTCTCGGCGGAGAGGTTTTGTGGAACGGGGAAACAAAAGAAATAGAAATTTCATGCGGAGCAAAGAATATCAAGATGACTGTCGGCAGCAGTACAATGGTTGTAGACGGTGCAGAGGTTACACTTGATGCAGCGCCTGTAATCAGAGAGAACAGAACACTTTTGCCTTTGAGAGCTTTGGTTGAAGCCTTAGGGAAACAGGTATTCTGGGACGATAAAGGGCTTATTGTAATAAGTGACAATGCAGCGCTTTTTGACAGTACAGAGGACTCATATATGATAGATGAATTGTTAAGGCAAATAAATCTGAGATAAAATAAAGATGTTTACGGCGAGAGCGCCGCAAATATAAAATTTAAAATTAATTAGGCGGGGAAACAATGGTAAAAATGAAAAAAAGAGCATCTCTTATGCTCGCGCTGACTATGGCGGTAACCGCGTTGCCGTATAATGCAATGGCAGAAGAGACAGCGGAAAACATGACTCTGAAAACCTTTAATGCTACGATGAAGGTTATAACCGTTGACTTTAACAATGTAACAACGGCAATCAGTGCAGAGGGATTGGAGGACAAAATTGCAATCACAGAGCATAAGGTTGACGGCAGCGAGGTTGCTGTGACAGATTTTACTGTCGATATCACGGCGGCAATGACGGGGACAGACTCGAGTGGAGCAGAGCTTACAACGGCGGAAGGAAATTCGATTATTATTACTCCGGCAGCGGGAATTAACACAACGAGCCTTTACAAAGTAGAGTTTGCACCGACTATAACAGACGCAGACGCAACATCTTTGGCAACCGGCACAACAACCGGTTGGTTTAAGGTGAATGAACTGTTTTCAGATGATTTTAATGCTGAGGGTAAGTATGTAAAAGACGGTGAGACGACATATCCGTATTATTGGGATTCAAGCAATACGTATCTTTTGAGCAAATATTGGAATTATTCCGATGTCAACAGAGTGCATATCGGTGATACGACAAACAAAAATAGTTATGAAAACTATAGTGTTATGCGGTTTGTGGCCGAGTCAAATATTTCAATATCAAATGAGGCAATTCCGGCAGACGAGAGAGTGGCAGACTATACGGTAGAATATAAGTATCAATATCCGGAATATGCAAACGGCGGTTCATTATATACAAGCATGAGAGCTAATGAAAGCGGCACAAACTATGATATATGGTCAGGCTACAGAGTACAGCTCAGAAATAACACTGCGACATCGGCAAATCCGACAGCGCCGATTACACTTTATGCAGGGACAACCAGGCTAATATCACAGGATTATACACCTGCTGATACAACGGGACTTGTTAATGTAAGAATGTCAGCGGTGGGCGATAATATACAGTATTATATAGATAACAACAAAATATTTGATATTACAAGCACTGCTTATCGAAATGCCGGAATGACAGGTTTTTGGGATAACAACAGCACAGCGTGGTGGAACCCGTCTTACATTGATGATGTTTCGGTTACATCTGTAACAAAGCTCGAAGATATACCTCAGAAGGTTGAAATTGTGAGCTATAATGCCGATTCTGATACGGTATATCTTGAATTGGGAGATATAGATTTAAAATCCAATCCTATAGAAGAAACAACCCTTGGCGGAATCAAGCTGTACGATAAAGATGGAGCGGAGATGCAGAGAAATGTTTCACTTGACGGTAAATTTATAATTGTAAAGCCACAGAAAGATTTTGAGATAAATCAGAAATATACCGTTGAAGTAAAGGGAATCACCACTCAGTACGGTACAGTTTTGAGCGACTATACAAAATCATTTAAGCTGATACAGGAATACAAAGAAACTTTTGATGAAAACATTGACGGCTTTAATGTACAGAATATCGGCTCATGGGATAATACGACAAAACCGGGAGATGCAATGATGAAGCTTGAAGGAACTTCCGTGTGGGTAGACTGTATATTCCCGAACACCGAAACATTTAAAAATATGGATTATACAACAGAGCTTGATATGTATGTTTACGATGTTGATAAATTTAACGGTTTGTGTGTATATTCCAATAAAACACCGGGTTCATCATATAATTGGCTGAACGATGGCTCATTGCACTTTGAATTCGGAAAAACCAGAAATTTGGGTATATCGGTATCTAATACAGTAGACGGACATGATGCATCTCATAAAATTTATAATGGTGCAAAAAGCTCAAACTTTGATTTCAGTCAAAGCGGAGTGACCTATAAAATAAAAATCGTGAAGAAAAATGGCATTGGCTCATTCTATGTGAACGGTGAAAAAGAAGCATCCTTTGATTATTCGGAGTACGCACCTTTGCAGAAGGGTATTCTGGGATTCAGAGTCGGATCAAACACCGTAGTTGGTATAGATAATATTTTGTGTACATATGCGGCAGATTATGTCGATGACGGCGGAGGAGAGGAAAATCCGGAAATTGCGATAACCAAAGCGGATTTTTCGACCCCTGACGATACAGGCAAGGTGTCTGCGAAAATAAGTGTTTTGGACAACACATACGCACAGAACACATATACTGTTATTGCGGCAATTTATGATAAGTACGACAGGCTTATAAGTGCGAAGAGTATTCTCGAAAAAAATGCGGTGAAAGGCGAAGAAAAAGACTATCCACTGGAGTTTGAAAATGCGTCGGATATGTCTTATGCAAAGGTGTTTATCTGGGATTCTCTCGGTACAATGAAATCTATAGGAACAATGCGGAAAATAACCGGAATAAACAGTACAACATATTATGTTAATCCATCAGCTGACTTAATGTCAGCTGATGGAACGGCAGAACATCCGTATAAAGATATAAATAGTGCGATTGAAAGAATATATGATGATGTGTCCTCGGGAGCTTTTGGTGTGAACTTTACGGTAAATGTCGGAGCAGGCGATATTTTCCTTGATGATACCGTAACAATTAATGACTATAACTCTTTACTTTCAACATCAGGTACGACCATAACAATTCAGGGAAGGGGAACAGATAAAACATTTGTCAAATCAGGCAGCGTAATTGCCGAAGGCGATATAGAAAAAGTAAAAGACCAAAATGTTTTGTCAAGGGTGCCGAGTGAAGCGAGAGATTATATATATTCTGTAGATTTGTTGGGTAAAGGGTATATCGGTGATAAATCGGAAAATATAGAATTGGTTTTGAACGGAAAGGTTCAAACGGCGGCAAGATACCCAAATAGCGGATATTTAAAAACCGGTGAAGTAACAGCGGATAAAATGAGCTTTGTTTGTTCTGATGAGAGAGTAAACGCATGGCAGACGGCAGAGGATATGTATGTATACTATATGCCTCACTATTTTTCTTATGCATATAAAGCAAAGGCTTTGAACGGGTTGATAACTACAGAAAATAACGGCGGTTTTTTAACCGACAGAGAATATTATGTTTATAATTTGCTTGAGGAACTGGACAGTGCAGATGAGTATTTTTATGATAAAACTAACGGCAGACTGTATTTTTACAGCAAAGATATAACGGGAAGTAAATATGAAATATTTAATATGAATAAGAGCCTTATAGAACTGGTGTGCTGCGACAATGTAAAAATTAAGGACATGACTATCGAAAACAGCGGTGAAACTTTGGTTTACCTAAGATATACAAAAAATTCGGGATTGGAAAATTGTGTTTTGAGAAATAGTTCGAAATCAGCTTTGACCGTTTCGGATTCTTATAACTCGGGGGCATTAAATTGTGAGATTTACGATATGGGAAAAGGTGGAGTAAGTCTTTCCGGGGGTGATAGAAATACTCTTGCAAAAGGGAAGAATTACGTTAATAAATGCTCGATTCACGACTGTCAGAGGCTGGACAGGACATATACCGCATTGGTATCTATGAGCGGCGTGGGGAATATGTGCATAAATTCCGATATATATAATTCATATCATATGGCAATTGCAATTTACGGAAATGATTTAGAGGTAAGGAACAACAAAATCTATAATGTATGTACACAAACCGCCGACATGGGTGCGGTTTATGCAGAAGGCGATTATACTTTAAGAGGAACGGTTATTGAACACAATCTTTTTGAAAATATTCCGGCAAAGGGTGAGTTGGGAGCTTTTGCCATATATCTTGATAACGGACTTTCCGGAGTTACGGTTAAGAATAATATTTTTAAAAATGTGCAAAGACAGGCTGTTTATGTAAACGGCGGAAGAGATAATAAGGTTATAAATAACATTTTTGTGGATTCCGGAAGTATCGGTGCAATTTCAGACATATTTAACTGGGGAAAGGACAGCAGCGGAAACACATACAGCTATGAAAATCCGGCACCGGCAAGAACTACACTTGTAAATAAGCTTAATGCGGTTGACTATAAAAATGAACCTTATACAAAGTATGAACATCTGTCGAATATCCTGGAAGATAAACCGTCAATACCTAAATATAATGAATTTTCGGGGAATGTGTGTGTAAATGCCGGAGGACTATCAACGGCGTGGCTTAGAAATACTTCGCTGGAGACGCTTGTTTCGGACGGCGGTTGTGAATATTTGGTATATTCATGCAGTGAAAGCGATTTGATGGATTATGACGGAGGCGATTATACATTGTCAGATTCAAAAGCAAGTGAATTAGGATTTGATAAATTTGATAATGTATTTGGCAGATGAATTTGAGAAAGGATGAAAGATATGCTTAAAAAATATTTATTGGGGATATTGACGATAAGTATGGGAATGACCATGATACCGCACAATAGTCTTGCGGCGGAAATTTTAAACATGGAATCATTTAATGCTACGAAAAGTGCAGTGATTCTTAATTTCAGCAGTTTGGAAGATAAATCGGATATAAATATTCCTACAGATAAGGCAAAGGACTTTATTGTACTGGAAAAGCATACAAGCGATGGAAAGATAACAAGAATCAGTGATTATGATATTAAAATTCAGGATAAGCAATGGAGCAATGTCGAAAATGCTAACAGCTCCGTTGTAATAAAGCCTAAAGACGGTCTTTCGGAGGACGCATTATACAGAGTAACCGTAAATGCCGAAGTAAAGAATTTTGAAGTAAAGGCGAACACGGGGTGGTTTGGCATTGATGTTATATTTTCCGATGATTTTAATGCTGAGGGTAAGTATGTAAAAGGCGGGGATACAACCTATCCATATTATTGGGACTCAACCGGTACATATCTTTTAAGCAAATATTGGAAAGGATCTAATGACACAATAGTACAAATAGGAAATACCACCCAAAAACACAATTATACCGATTATAATGTTATGAGGTTTTTGGCGGATTCCAGTGTTTATATATCCGATGAAGCAATCAGTGCGGATAAAACAACATCTGATTATACGGTTGAATATCAGTATCAATATCCGGGATATGCAAACGGCGGATCTCATTGGTTTAGTATGAGGGGCTCGCGGGATGATCTTTTCTATAACCGCCGTAAAGGTTATTATGTCCAGCTCAGAAACGACACTGCAATGATGGGGAAACTGTCAGCACCGATTAAGCTGTATGCCGCAGGTACAAACATTGCAACATCGGAGGAGTATGTGCCGGATGATTCCGGGTTGGTGGACATCAGAATGTCAACAATCGACGATAATATACAATATTACATAGATGAGAATAAGATATTTGATGTTAAAAATAAGTCATTCACTTCTTCAGGAGATACAGTTTTCTTTGACAAGAACAGTACGCAGTGGTGGGAACCTTCTTATATTGACAATGTGTATGTCACACAGCTTGTAAAATACGGAGATGGTTTGCCGGAGATAAAGGTGACAAATAGCAGTATAAGCGGAAGTACGGCTATCATTGAATTGTCGCAGGAGATAAAGTGTGAAAACATAGAAAGTTTTATCGAATTGAAAAACGATGAGGGTGAGACATATCCGGTTGATGTCGAACAAATAGGGACGTTTTTAGGTATAACCCCAAAAGCTGCGCTTGCCGATGGGAAGTATATACTTACGCTCAAAGAGGGAATATATGCTGCAAATTCGGCAGTACTGCAAAATCCGTATCAGATGTATTTTGAAGTTTCAGACGGCAATATGCAGATGATTAAAATTACAAAACCGGAAATATCAAATATTAATACCGAAGTTCTGAACTGTAAATTTAAAATGACATATGATTATACGGGAGAGAATGAAAATAATTCGAAATATATTATATATTCATCAAAAAGCGTAAACGGAGATTTTGAGGAAATTAAAAATGGAAGACTGACCGGTGCGAAATTGGAATTTGATACAGACGAAAGTTATGTTGACTGTTATTTAAAAATCAAAATCAGCCCTGAGGATAGTAAAGGATATTTGAATGACAGTTTTTACACCGATGTGTTTAAAGGTATGTTTACGCCTGTTATAAAAGATGTTGTGATTGAAGATAACTTTGAAGGCGGAAACGTGAAAATCTCTGATTATGTGTTTTATGATGAAAACGGCGATGCCGATTTGACACAGATTCAATGGTATGCCTCAGATGAAGCAGACGGTGAGTATATTCCGATAGAAAATGCAACGCAAAGAGAATTGATAATTGATGATAGTCTGCGGGACAAGTTCATAAAAGTATATATAACTCCCAAAACAGATGTTTACCCACAGAAGGGTGAAATATATATATCAAACTATTTTTGCAGAATATATGAGCCGGAGGCGAGAAATGTAAAAATCATAGGTGAAGCAGCAATCGGTGCGATTTTGACGGGTGAATATACGTACTATGACAAAAATCACTCGGAAGAAAACGGTACGACCTACAGGTGGCTGGTTTCAGACAGCAAAGACGGTGAATATGCGGAAATTGAGGGTTTTGAGGGACGCGAGTTTACAATAACGGAGGAGTATAACGAAAAATTTGTTAAGTTTGAAGTCACACCCAAAAAAGAAGGTGTGGCAGGCGCAGCTGTTTTGAGTGAAGCTTTTGCCTTGCCTGCAAAGCCTGTTGCAAAAAATGTGGAGATAAGAGGAACGGTAAAGCCGGGGTATACTGTTACGGGTGTATATGACTTTTATCAGGTAAACAATGTTTCGGAGGGGGATTCCGAATTTACATGGTATGTTGATTCAAAAGCGGTGTCGCATGAAAAAATGTATACAATATTGAGGTCAGATGCGGGCAAAGAACTTTGCTTTGAAGTAAAGCCGATTGCCGAAAGGGAACCGTCTGAAGGCGAACCAAGTAAGAGCAAAACGGTAAAAATCGGGACAGTATCCTCTTCCGGGGGAAGCAGCGGCGGTGGTTCAAAACCTTCCATCGGCTCGGGCATAATTATAGGACAAGTGAAAAACGATACGGAGAATGCGTCAAAAAACAACAATGAAATTATAACAAAGTTTACAGATATTTCAGAATCGCCTTACAAAAAGGAAATAGCGATTCTGACAGATAAAAAGATTATAAATGGAGTGAGCGAAACCGAATTTGAGCCGAACCGAAATATTACAAGAGCGGAATTTACTGCATTGATGATGCGGCAGCTTGGAATGGGCGAGGGAAAATATTCCGGAGCCTTTGATGATGTTGCATCGGATATGTGGTTTGCAGGATATGTGCAGACGGCATATGAAAATGGAATTGTAGAAGGATATGCCGGATTGTTCAGACCGCAGGATGACATATCAATTGAAGAAATTTTAAAGGTTTTGATTGAATCATACGAGAAAAAGACGGCGATTGAACAGTATTCTGAAAAAAAAGTTCATGATGTAAGCGACTGGGCAAAAGAATATGCGCAAAAGTCGGCGGAAATCGGGCTTATAACAGACAAGGAATTTGATTTGCGTGAGAAATCGTCAAGAGAAATTGCGGCGGCACTAATCTACCGATACATTGAAAAGGCGGGTGAAAAATAATGAAAAAAAGATGGATAGCGTCTGTTGCAGCATTGTTGTTGCTTTGTGAGAATGTTGCATTTGCGGAAGATTATTGGACAAAAGCAAATGATAATATTCAGACAGGCATAGGGGGACAGGGTTCTTCCGAGATTGAATTGATAAGCATAGATGAACTGATAAATAAGGGGTGGAGTGCGGACTTTGCCCCAAAGGAGGAAAAGAAAACAGAGTACGTATCTGCATATCAGAAGGAGATAAAGCTCGCGGTTGACTTGGGCTTTATGGATGAAAATGAAGACGGATTCAGACCGCAGGAAAAATTATCTTATTATGATTATTTAAAGGCGGTGAAGCTCCTTTCGCAAATGTCGTCTGTTGATATTTCGGGATTGGAAAGAGTACAAAATACAGTCACATTTTCAAAAACGGCAGAAGCAATGGTTTATGTTTTGGGCTATGATAAACTTGCCGACCCCAAAGATGAAGGATTTTTTGCATTGGCACAAAATTATAAAATATTTGACAACATTCCGGCAAGTGAAAATGATGAGATAACAAGAGAAGAATTTGCAAAGGTTATTTCAAATGCACTTGAATCGGAAGTGGTCACGGTGAAAATGGCAAATTCGCTTGAATATGTGATAGACGGCACTACACTTATGGAACAATTGAAAATTGCTAAGGTACGTGGCTGGCTGAATGCAAACAGCAGAACTAACATATACAGTGTCAATAAAGCAACAGAAAATACGGTTATGATTGACAATGTTGAATATGGAACGGGTGAGAGTGATGCATATGGTTATCTCGGCAGATTTGTTGAAGCATATGTACGCGAAGATGATTCGGGGGATAAAACGGTTGCCTCGATAAGGATATATTCCACAAGGGATAATTATATAACAATTTATGATGAAGATGTAGAAGAGACCTCAAAAAGCAATATAAAATATGTTGACAGTTCAGAAAAGGTAAAAACTCTTAAATTGAGTGCAGACGGGAGTGTTATATATAACGGTGCAT